>NZ_JBFHKV010000261.1:0-8907 GCF_041595215.1 Stieleria sp.
GATTGGATCTTGCCATCGCAGAGTCTCCCCAACTCGTTTCAGGAAACTGCTGCGGGATTGAGGATCTTTCTCAACCATTCGCAGCGAAACTAACGAGTAATCGTGATACTCTGCCTAACTACACCCATTCCACCCGAATGGTCCTTGGAAGTCAAGTAAAAAAATGACGAACAAGCGTGCGAGATCTTGCTGGGACAGACCCCGAATCTTGGACACGTTCGAATTAATCCTTTGGGGTCTGTCCCCGTTCGAATTCCCGGTGAGTTGTTACGGTGAGTCGGGGTCTGTCCCCGGTGAGTCGGGGTCTGTCCCCGGTGGGTTGTTAGGTTGGGGGGCGGGTGGGGTGGATGCGTGTCAGGTCGTCGATGAGTTGTTGTTGCATTTCGGTTCGGCGGCGTGCGTCGGGCATGCGGAGGATCGCCGCGGGATGCCAGGTGGCCATCGTGCGATCGCACCAATCGGTCGCGCGGATCTCGCCGCGGTGCTTGGAGACTTGAAAGTCGCGTCCAAACAGTGCTTGCGATGGCGTTGCTCCCAAACAGAGAATCGCAACGGGTTGGATCAGCATCAGTTCCGCTTCCAACCACGGCCGACAGGCAAACACTTCACGTGCGTTCGGCTTTTGATGCAGTCGACGTTTGCCGCGGGACGTCGGCGGTTCGGTGAACTTGAAATGCTTGACGACATTGGTCAGATAAACATCACTGCGGCGGATCCCGGCTTGGCTCAATGCGTCATCGAGCAGCTTGCCGGCCGGACCGACGAAGGGGCGTCCGTCCAGATCTTCTCGATCCCCCGGCTGCTCGCCTACCAAAACGATCCTGGCATCCGGTGGCCCCTCGCCGAACACCGGTTGTGTCGCGTGTTGGTGCAGATCACACGCGTGACAGCCGACCACCGCTGCGCGCAACGATTCCAAGTCGATTCGCTCGGGCATGTAATGCATGGCCGTCTCCGCAAAGCCCTCGTTCTGATCCACCATCGCAGCCACCCGCTCGGGCGCAGATTGCAACAAATCGTCGATCAGCGACGTTTCCGGCAGCGTCGGCCAATGGCGCACCGGCATCTCTCGTTTCATCGTGTCGACTTTCACGCGGGCCGGGTTGAAGATCGATGCGTAGTACGTTTTCCAAAGCTCTTCCAACGCATCATCGTCGGGGGCGTCGCTGACAGGGATACCGGGGCCGTACTGCAGTGACGTCTGGTCCCAGGTCACCGATTCGTCGGGCGTGAGGATTGACCAATTCATGCCGCTGAATCGGCGGCTAAAGAACGGGGCGGCTAAGCGGACAATGCGATGATCAGGCCGGTGCCACGCGACGTAAACCGCTCGTCCGTCCGAATCGATCACTTTGCGAAACCGCACGAACGCCTTCATCTTGTGAACGTCTCGCGTGACCGCTTTCCGCATCGTCATCAATGCGTCTACGTCCTCGTCGGTTGTGATCTGCAACAGATGACGTTCGCCATGCATCAGACGCCACAAGGTCCGGTAGAGCAACGACCAACGCGTCCCGACGCGGTGACAGGCGACGGTCCTGGCCAAGTCCAAAAACGCCTTGGGGACGGTGAAGGAAGCTTGTGTCGCGGGAAGTTCCGCATCCCCATTTGAATCGAACAAAGAAAGTTGCTCGTCGTCCGCCATCCAAGCCACCTGCTCCGGCGGCACATCGGAGAGAAGCAACCGCCGCGCTTCGGTCCGCCACTGGTCGAACGTCTGGACCTTCACAAACCGCATGACGTGAACTTAGACCTCGCCGGTCAGTGCGGATTGGCGGGTGTCGAACAACATCAGTTGTGTCGGTTTGGGTTGTGCTCGCTTGCGGAGATCGGCTTTGTCCAAATTGGCCAGTTGGGGATTGTGGTCCGCGGTCAACACAAAGTACTTGGCCCGGTTCCAAGCGACGCGAAGTTTCTTCAGGTCTTCGCTGCGCAAGTGCTTGTGTCGGCGAATGCCTAAAATCCGTTTGACACTTCGCGCGCCGATGCCGGGAATCCGCAACAGTTCTTCGCGGCTGGCACGATTGACATCCACCGGAAAGAAATGCCGATTGGCGAGAGCCCAGGCCAGTTTCGGATCGATATCGAGCGAAAGATTCTGATCGGCCTCGGCGACAATCTCACTCGCGTCGAAACCATAGAACCGCATCAGCCAATCGGCTTGATAAAGACGATGTTCGCGGACCAGCGGGGGTGATTGGCCGGGCAACCGGGCATCGGCATGCGGGATGGGACTGTAGGCCGAGTAATAAACACGACGAAGGTTCTGTCCATCGTAGAGCTGTGACGCCGTCTTCAGGATTTCGACGTCGGGCGTGTCCGTCGCTCCGACGATCATCTGCGTGCTTTGCCCGGCCGGTGCAAAGTTTGGCGGATGAAGCCCCGCATTTTGATCGTCTTTGGTTTCGTCGATCTTTTGTCGAATCCCCTGCATGGCGTCGACGATTTGTGGTTTCTTCTTCTCCGGAGCAAGTTTTTGAAGGTCGCCTTCGGTCGGCAGTTCAATGTTAACGCTCAACCGGTCAGCCCAGAGGCCGGCTTCTTGAATCAGTGCCTGCGAGGCGTTGGGGATGGTTTTCAGATGGATGTATCCGCCGTAATGTTCATCCGTTCGCAACTTCTTCGCGACCGAAATCAGTTGCTCCATCGTGTAATCGGATGTCTGAATGATGCCGGAACTAAGGAACAGCCCTTCGATGTAGTTGCGTTTGTAAAACTCGATCGTCAACGAGACCACTTCGTCGACGGTGAATCGAGCCCGCGGCGTGTCGCTGGAGATTCGGTTGACGCAATATTGACAATCGTAGATGCAATAGTTCGTCAGCAAGATTTTCAGCAACGAGATGCATCGACCATCCGGCGTGTAGCTGTGGCAGATGCCCATCCCCTCGGTGCTGCCGATCTTGCTGCCGGCCCGCGTGGACTTGGAGCCGCTACTGGCGCAGGAGGCATCGTATTTGGCCGCGTCGGCGAGAATCGCAAGTTTGTCACGAACATCCATTTCCGCCACGGCAGAACCAGAGAGATGATTGGGAAGAGGGTTTTACATGGATACGATAGGCGTGTGGCAAGCCGGTCGGATGGAAGGTGCACGCGGCCTGAATGGGTTCGTTGCGGCGGGCAATTGTTCAGCGGTGACCGTCGACCCTCCCCTCGCTTCGCTCGACCCTCCCTGCCAGGGCATTGGTATCTACACATCTATTGCATGTCAGGATCGGTCAACGGCCATACACAAATGCTCGTCAAAAGCGCAGGTTGTGCATGGCCTTTGGCCAATTTTACTTCATTGCGATGAGGTTCCTGGGGCGGCGCAACCCTCGCAAATGCTCGGTTTGCTTGCCCCAGGCTATGGATATGCATGCCCTTTGGGCAAAAAGCGACTTGTGTAGATACCAATGCCCTTTGGGAGGGTCACGGAGGAGTTTGCGACGACGCGGGGAGGGTCCTTTGGCGTCGTTGTTGGCATCGGTGGGTGCGGGGTCGTGGAAACCCTCCCCTCGCTTCGCTCGACCCTCCCTGCCAGGGAGGGTGACTTCCAAGCCTGCACGACCGTTTTTCTCCGAGAGAGAGAACCGTCGGTGGGTCTGTGCAAACGCGATGGAGGCGATGGACACCTTGCCTGTACGGTCAGCTCCAATTGCGAACGAAGACCCGAAGACCCACCGATAGCCCGCGTTTAACAGACCCACCCTACACTTGAAGCAGCTCCACCAGCCGCTGCATCGGCAGGTGTTCTTGTTCGATCCGTCGATTGGTTCGGCAAACCCTCTCGTAACACTCTCGTTCGTCGTCGCTTAGATGGGGCAGTTCTCGCGTCTGCGAACCATTGCCGGCCGTGACCAAGTCCTGAAATTGATCGAACACACTTCCGTCCATCAACAGGCTTTGCACGCCGGGCAGCGCTTGCCGTAATCGGTCCAAGATGACAAACCCATCGGCGTCAATGTCTCCCCAGTAAAACACAGGATTCTCATGGAGCCATCGGACGTCTGCCAATTGAGTCACTCCGTTGCCCAGACCACCCAGCGCCACACCGCGTTTCATCTTCGGCAGCGACAACAGATTGATTTTGTTTTCGACGATCAAAATTTTCGCATCGGTCACCGGCAATTGCGAAAGCGACTCCGCAGGCAGCGACAATTCGTCAAACGGCAGCCCGAGTTCGGATTGCAAGGCGTCATCGAGAATTCGCAGCAAGAAATGCGGACGGGCGTAGCGTAATCCGTAGCGCGGTTCAAACGCGTCATAGCCGTAGCGATGGTCGATGGTGTGCGGTGGCATGACCAGATCCAGCCACGTTGCCAGTCGACGCCGGTGTGTTTCCAGCAGTTTGGTGGACACCGCCAGCGGCAATTCGCGGGCGAAACAATCCGGACGCGGATGCGATTGGAAATAGTCCACGATGTCCAACAACCCTTCCAAATCGTCTGCGAGCTCCAACAACTGCTTCCAGTTACCGCGTTGCATCAGCCAGGGCACCAGTTCCGGCTTGCGGCGGCGAAGGGTTTCGGTTGCCCGACAGAACGTGGTCCACTGCGGCGCCCATCCGGCCAAGTGGACCAGATCCTGCATTGAATCAATCACGATCGCGGTGGGAAATTGATTCAGCCCATGCGTTCGGCTACGACGCGATTCGTATTGGACGGTGTAACCCTTGCCGGTGATGTCTTTCGATGCTTGACGCAGTCGGTCGACTTGTTCGATTGCGGCGGCGTGATCCTTAGGAAGAGAAAGGTTGGCTGGCACACGATGCGGAAAGAACGCGTCCAGCTGACCCGACAACCACGCCTTGACCGCCTTGGGGTAAATCCGTTTCGCTTTGTCGGCGATCGCTTCGGGCGTGATCATCCGTTTGTCTTTTCCTCGCCCTGGACAGCCCGGTATTGTTCGGCCGTCAAGCTGATCAGCTCGCTGCGGTTGGTGTCGGGATCTTTGATGATGTGTCCGTACATCCCGACATAGCTTTCGGTGATCCTGGCCTTGGCATCCAAGGGCGCGACGATTGCCAACTGCAACCCGAAGCGGGCGAACAAGTTCAGCGCGTACTTGGCCCGCGTGTCGTCGCTGCGGGAGAACATTTCGTCGACCATGACAAAATGAAAACGATCGCTGTCGGGATCATCGGGTCGCAAGTCGTATTGATAGGCAATCGCGGCGACCAACACCAAAAACGCCAGCTTGCCTTTTTCACCACCGGATTGGCCGGTGCCGCCGTCGTAGTAACTGCCGGGATCGCCGCTGGCGGCATCGTACTCGCGAGCGGCGAACTTGAACCAATTTCGCACGTCGATGACCTTTTCGCGCCAGCGCAGGTTGGCATCGTCTCGCAATCGTCCGACGAGCTTTTCGATGCGATTGAACGTGGCTTCGTTGGCATCGTCCGTTCCGCCCAGCGTGCCTTCCAAGCAACCGGCCAAATCGCGGCGAAAGTCACGGATTTCCGCGTCGGTGGTCTCGCTCGGTTCCAGCCGCATGTAGGTTCCCGGTCTCCAATCGAGTCGTCGCAGGGCTTCGTTGAGGACCTCGATCTTACTGCGAATCTCTTCGCGTTCGTCTTCTAGTGAACCGTGCAGCAAGCCGATTTCCTGCAACACCTTTTCTTTCAATCGTTGGCGAAAGCGACGTTCATGCCTGGGCAAATCGTCTTGGATGATACGTTGTTGCAGCGTCTCGAAATCGGGCAGCGACTGCGGTGTCGGACTCAATTCGGACTCAAAGACCGGGAACTTCGTCAGCAATCGACCCATCGCCCGGGTCAGGTCGTCGCGAATGGGGCTGACACGTTTTTCTCGATCGCTGACCTGAGCGGAAAGCTGATGAGTGACTTCGGTCGGCAACCGCCCCATGTTTTCGATGGTCAGCTTTCGGTCGCCCAGTTGCGCGTTGATTCCGTCGAAGTGTTGTTGTGCGCGATCAAGGCTACCGTCGTCACGGGCCGCGGCCAGTCCGGACTCGACCGATTGCAGCGTGCGGTTGCCGTTGTCGAGCTGATGCTGTGTTTTAGATCGTTCGTCGAAGTTGCGATCACGGTCCGACCCCAGCCCCTCGATCTCGGCTTTCACGTCAGCCAACTTGGCTTTCAGTTCTTTGACGCGATCATTGGACGCTTCCAGTTTCGCTTTTTCCAGCCGCAACTGCGAGGCATCGAACTCATGGCGATGATCATCCAACGCGTCGAAATCCGTCATCACGGCCAGTTCGTCGAGAACGGTCAGTAGTGACGTGGCTTGATCGCTGGTTCGGCGAAGCGACGTGATCTGTGACTGCAGCGTTGCGATTTGAATCTGCTGGTCGCGAATCGATTGTTCCAGCGCTTCACGTTTTGCGCGGTTGTCCCAGCCGAGGACGAAGTGTCGGCGATCGTCTTGGCGACTGCGATCGTCTTTGGCGTGTTGGCGATGATTTTGTTTGACGTGTCGATGGATGGTCATCGCCCGTCGGTTGGCCATTTGAAACTCTGCGATCGTTTCACATGCGAGGTGATCGAAGCGATGCAAAATTTCACCGCGGACATAGGACGCCAGTGGATGGTCATCGCGATAGTGCAACATCTCCGGCAACGACAATTCATCGACAACCGGGGCGGTGGGCGATGCCGTCAGTGCGACACGGTCGTAGGTCAATCGCAGCCCGCGACCGCGGCCATCGATCAGACGTTGGGCGTCGACGTAACCGGATACTTTGGCGTACAGATCGTCCGGTACCAAGAGTGTGCGTGCGAAGGAATGCAGGACCTGTTCGATCGACGCTTCCCAGCGGGCGTGCTCGGGGTTTACGGTGATCAACTCGGCTGCAAAGGGAAGATCCGAGGGAGATAATTTGAAGGCGGCACAAATCGCCGCGCGGACTTCGATGAACGCGTCGGGTAAGTTGCCCTTGCGGCGCCGCAGCGATTCCAGCTCCGATGCATCTTCATCGAGTTGGTTCCGCAGGACACCCAGTTCGTAATCGCAGCGACTGAGTTGTTCGGTGGCCGTCTGCCGACGTTCCACCAGCGTTTGACGGGTCTGCGAAATGTGCTGGTGCGCCTTTTCAAGCTGTGGGGCGCTGTTGATGGCGATCTGAATTCCGGCTTGTTTCAGTTTTGCTTCGAAGATCAGACGTTTTTCTCGTTTCGATTTCGCCTGCTGTTCCTCCGCGGCGATCAAGTCCGGCAGTCGTTGCAACCGGGCTCCGCCGCTGTGGGCGATCTCGTGTTCCAGCCGCGCCGAATCGCTGCGTCTGGCGTTGAGCGACGCGTCGAGCAGTTCGATCTCTTGGTCCAGATGTTCGATCCGCAGTTTCCATTGTTCACACAGCGGGCGTAGCAGGTCGGCGATCGCAGTGTCGAAAAACAACGGTGCCGATTCGTGTTGGTCGCGGGCTTGTTGCAGTTGATCGTTGGCGGTTCGGTAACGGCGACCGGTCTTGATGATGGGCGCCAACAACTCGGATTGTTGACGTACTTGAACGAGGGCGCGGTGTGCTTCGCTGAGTTCGGCGAAATGCTGCAACAAACTGGAAACCTTGTCGTTCCAAGGTTTCTTTTCCAGCATGTGGTCACGAATGAACTGATCGAGGCGTTGGACATCTTTGACCGCGACGGTTTGATTGAAGATGTCCATCGCCTTGGGGCGAAACTTGACCTGTCGTTGAAACCAGCCGTGGTACTGTTTGTAGCTTTCGGTGACTTGGAATCCACGATCGGTCAGGGCGGACTTGATATCGCTGCCGGACTTCAATCCGCCCAGATCACCGGCGATGCTGCGTGCTTGGGCGTCGAATGCGTAGTAGATTTTTCGATCACCCGAGGCGGTCAGGTACATGACCTGACAGAGTGTGAATTGTTTGCCCGAGCTGCCGCTGGCAAAGGTCGCCAGCAGCGCGGTGTAAAACCCGCTTCCATCGCGAAGGTATTGGATTTGTGGTTTCTCGTCGCGGCCGGCGGTACGGTCGTAGGCGCCGCGAATGTAGGTCCGTTCGTCGCGTTCTTTCTTGGTGGCCCCCGCGGCGACGTTGTAGTTGCGAACACCGGGACGAACCAGCAGCGTCAGCATCGCGTCGACAAGCGTCGATTTGCCGGCGCCGTTTTCACCGACCAGCAGCGACGTGGCACCGTGGGGCTTGAACGAATGGACTTGGCCATCGAAGGTTCCCCAGTTGAAGACTTCGAACGTGGACAGCCGAAAGCCGCTTGGTCGCGGCGTTTCGGCGGCGTCCTCGCCGATGTCAAAGAGCGACACGGGGCGTGGCTGCGACGTGGATTCAGTCATCGGTCGCCTCCAAGGCGTCGTCCGGTTCCACGTCCGCGGACTGTTCTTCCCGGCGTTTCAGTTCCGCCGTCAGATCCGTCCGCAGCCGTTCCAGTTCTGCCAGCGGCAACCTGGCTTTGAGAATGCGGCGAATTTCCCAACTGGGCGGTTGTTTCTCGAAACGCCTAACGTACTTGAGTTCCTCCAGTTTTCGCAGTTGGCCACCCAGGTTGCGATTGGCGCGAACGGCGTCTTCGTTTCCGGGGACAAGCGATTGCCAGATTTCCAACAGCGACGCCTGGGAAATGACGCAGCGGTCGTCGCGATGGATTTCTTCTTCAAAGCGGCGCAGCTCGTCGCGTAGCAGCACGCACAGCAACGAGGCTTCGAAGCTCAAGCGGATGCTGCGGAACAGTTTGGGAATCGACGGATAGTCCGGCGGCAAGACTTCTGGTTCGATCTGCCGCAGGTACGCCATGCCGTCCTCTTCGTTGACGATCAACATCAATCCGATCCGGGCGAAGTAATCGCTCAGCGGCGTCACACCGGACAGAATCCGTTCCCAGGTGTCGCCGGCGTCATCGTGATAGACGATGCCCTGCAGCAATCGGACGGCGGCGGGCGCCCAGGGGACCGGAGGCGGCAGCGAGTCGGGGTCCAAGGATTCGTGTTTGGA
>NZ_JBFHKV010000262.1:0-8894 GCF_041595215.1 Stieleria sp.
ACACGCTGCGGAGCAGCGAGCACGTGCGGCTGAAGCCTGCACACCAGCGCATTGTGAATCCCTTTCTAACTCTCCCTATCATTCATGTCAGCTGTCTTTCGACTTTCTGCGGCAACCGTTCTGGATCTCGTCGGTAATGACGCCACAGCCATTTTGAACAACCTGACGACCAACGACGTCAAGTCGTTGCAGATCGGTTGCGGCTGCGAAACATTCCTGACCGACGTGCGTGGCAAAATGGTGGCACACGTCGTTGCCTTTCGCACCCCCGACGGCTACCGCCTGATCGGCGCAAACGGACAGGCCGATGCAATCGTAGCGCACGCGGATCGTTACACGATTCGCGAGGATGCGACGCCCGTCGACCATTCCTCCGAGTACACCGTGTTTGTCCTCGCCCCCGACGCACCGCTGACGCTGCGAGAAGAAACGGATTGGGGGGAATCCAACGCCGCGTGTTACGACGTGGATTGGCTCGGTGACCAAACCAGGGTGCTGGTCACGGAAACGCCGGGCGCGGTCGAGCAAGTCATTCGCTCGACCGGCGAAATGGCGGCGGACGATGACGAGTTTCATCATGCCCGCACGCTGGCCGGGTACCCGTGGTTCGGCGTCGATCTGTCGGAAAAGAATCTGCCCCAAGAAGCTTCACGCATCAAGCAATCGATTTCCTTCACCAAGGGCTGTTACCTGGGACAAGAAACGGTCGCCCGATTGGACGCGTTGGGCCAGGTTCAGAAACAGTTGGTGCGCTGGCGCACCTCGGGAACGATCCCGGCGGCGGGCAGCGAAGTCAGCGCCGACGGAAAGGTTGTCGGACGATTGACCAGTGTTGCCCCGACCGGCGATGACACGGCAGTCGCGATCGGGATCGCGCGTCGCTCGCATTTCGAGCCCGACACGACCGCCCAAGGCGACGGATTTACCGCGACGGTGATCGGGTAGAAAGTGGCCTAGTGCTTCAACCCTAACGGTCAAGAGTTTCGTTCTTCCCGAACGACGCCGAAAGTCTCGGCAACTTCCGCTACACTAGCGGTCATGAGTGCCACCACCGAATCGATTCCATTGCTCTCGCCCGATCTGCTCGCCAAACTGGAACGTTTGGAGCTCGTTTCACGCAAGGTGTTTCGGGGGCGAATGAAGGGCGAACGCCGCAGCAAACGCAAAGGGCAGAGCGTCGAATTTGCCGACTTTCGCAACTACGTCGCCGGCGACGATCTGCGGTTGATCGACTGGAATTTGTACGCCCGTCTGGACCAATTGTTCCTGAAGCTGTTTCAGGAAGAAGAAGACTTGCACGTCTATGCGTTGATCGATTGCAGCGAGTCGATGAACTTCGGCACACCGACGAAATACCACGTCGCCAAACAGATGGCCGCCGCCCTGGGCTACATCGGCCTCTGTCGCGCCGACCGGGTCAGCGTCCAAGCACTCGGTGACCAGGGGCGTCGTGCACCGGTACTGCGCGGCCGCAGCGGTTTGTGGAAAATGCTGCAGTATCTGGAGAGCCTGGAAAGTGGCGACAACGTTTCGCTGCACGACGCGGTCAAAGATTTTTCATTGCGCAATTCAGGCACCGGCGTCGTCGTCTTGATCACCGACCTGATGGACAAATCGGGTTACGAAGCGGCCTTGAGGATGCTGGTCGGTCGCCGGATGGACGTTTACGTGATGCATATCTTGTCACCCGAAGAAATCGATCCGCCGATTCGAGGAGATCGACGCTTGATCGATTCCGAAGACGGCGACGAAACCGAGATCACGATCAACAACTACGTGCTGGAGCGATACAAGTTGACGTTGCAATCGTTTCTCAGCAGCGTCAAGCATTTTTGTTCGCGACGCAGCATCGCCTACCTGCCCGTTCGAACGGACCAGCCGGTCGACGATGTCATGACCCGCTACCTCCGTAAACGAGGCGTCGTGCGATGAATTGGATCTCGACGCTTTTGCCGTGGCAGTGGGCGCTGTTTGCCGCGGTGCCGATCGGAATCATCCTGCTTTATTTTTTGAAGCTGCGACGTGAACCGGTCGAGATACCCAGCACCTATCTGTGGTCCCGGACGGTCGAAGACTTGCATGTGAACAGTCTGTTCCAGCGGATTCGACAGAACCTGTTGCTGTTCTTGCAACTGCTCGCGGTGGTCTTGGCGGCGTTTGCCCTGTTGCGTCCCGGCGTGCAAGGCGAAGCGACCAGCCAGGGCAGAAAGGTGTTTCTATTGGACGCATCGGCCAGCATGATGGCGACCGATGCGGGCGAAGAGAGAAACCGCTTCGAATTGGCTCGTAAAATGATCCGCGAGCAAATCGACGCGATGCAGGAACGCGAGACCGCCATGTTGGTCACGTTCAGCGATCGCGCCGAGGTGCTGCAATCGTTTACCAGCGATCGCGGGCGTTTGCGGTCGGCATTGGAACGGGCTCAAGTGACCAACCGTCCGACGGACATCATCGGTGCACTCGAAGCCGCCGACGGCTTGGCCAATCCACGTCGCAGCAGTACCACCGGCGACGAAAACGACGTCCAGGTCGCCGATCCGATGCCGGCGGATTTGCTGATTTACAGCGATGGCGGGTTTCGAGACGTCAGTGATTTTAATGTCGGCAACCTCGTTCCGACGTATTTAAAAGTCGGCTCCGATCAATCCCGCAATGTCGCCATCACGGCGTTCAGCGCGGATCGCAACGTCGAAAAACCGGGCGACGCCCAAGCGTTCGCGACGATCGTCAACTTCGGAACCGGCGCAGAAACCTTCAACATCTCGCTGTACGTCGACGGCGCCTGGCGTGAATCCGAATCATTGACCCTCGCCCCCGGTGAAGAATCCGGATTGACGTTCTCGCTGGCCGGACAAGAGGACGCCGCTTCACTGGAAATGCGACTCGAATCCCCCGGTTCCGGAGCGTCGCGAGATCAACTGTTTGATGACGATTTGACGATCGACAACTTTGCCTACGCAGGCTTGCGCCCGTTGAGAACCGTGTCAGTGCTCGTCGTGACCGATGGCAACAAACCGCTGGAGATCGGGTTGACGACCGAGAGTGCGGCGAAGATTTGCATCGCGGATTTCCAGTCGCCAAGTTATCTCGAGACGCCGGAGTACCAGGCGCGGGCGGAAGCGGGCCTGGACGATTTGATCCTCTACGATCGCTGTCGTCCAAAGAATCTGCCGTCCACCAATACGTTTTTCGTCGGAGCCCTGCCGAGCGATGAGTGGTCCTGGGCAAGCGAACCCGGCCAAACGATCCTGGTCGATGTCGATCGCACGCATCCGATGATGCAGTATCTGGAACTGTTCTCGTTGCTGATTTTTGAAGGCCGATCCGTCAAAGGCCCGACCGGTACTCGCGAATTGGTCGGCGCCGACAATGGAACCGTACTCGCGCTGGCACCGCGCGATGGCTACCAGGATCTGGTCCTGGGGTTTGAGATCGTCACGACCGGCGAAGACGGCACACCGCAAACCAACACGAACTGGTACGCCGAACGCTCCTGGCCGGTTTTTCTGTTGAACGTCCTACGACACCTCGCCGGTGCGGCCGATGCGACTGCCGCACCGTCATTCTTGCCCGGCGACACGGTCCGGTTGCGAGTGGAGAGCCAGATCGAAGCGGTCGATATCGCGCGTGGCAGCGGGACTCCGGAATCGATCCGAACGGGAAACTCCGGCAGCGTGGAATTCGTTGATTCCGAGATGCCGGGGTCTTACCGGGTGACGGCGGGAGAGAAACTGGTGGACCTGTTCAGCATCAACTTGTTCAGCCGGCTGGAAAGTCAAATTCAACCGCGCGAGACGTTTGAACTGGGGTACGAGACCATTGAAACCGCCGGGATGATCGAGACCCGCAAGGAGTATTGGCGTTGGCTCTTGGGTGCCGTCCTGTTGATCCTGGCCGTCGAATGGTGGCTGTACAATCGACGCATCGCGTAGTGCGTCGCTGCCTCGAAGCTGGTGGCATCACCGGTAGGTGATGCTGTGCATCACACATCCGCCACGCCCAGCGTGCCTTAGCCCAACCGGTCGGTTGCGACGTGGTATTGGGGATCTTCGGACAGATTGACTTCGACCAGATCGCCCGCCTTGTCTAGCAATCCGCGGCATTCATCACTGAGATGGGTCAGGTGCAACCGCTTGCCGGCCGATTCATACTTTTCGGCCAACACGTTGATCGCTTCCAGACCGGATTGGTCATAGACCCGGGTGTAGTAGAAATCGATCACGACATCGTCGGGGTCCTTGTGAACATCGAACAGCTCTTTGAACGAAGTTGCCGAGGCGAAGAACAGCGGGCCGTGGAGTTGGTAGATCTTGCTGCCATATTCGTTGATCGTGGTTTCCGCACCGAGGTGGGTGGCGTGCGTCCAGGCGAACACACATGCCGACACGATCACGCCCAAGATGACGGCGGTTGCCAGGTCGTGCATGATGACGGTGTAGCCGGCGACCAACACCATGACGGCGAAGTCGGCCCGCGGAACACGGCGAAGCATCTTCAGCGATGCCCACTCGAACGTTCCGATGACGACCATGAACATCACGCCGACGAGGGCGGCCATCGGGATCTGTTCGATCCACGGGGCGAGAAACAGAATGAACGCCAGCAGGCAGATCGCCGCGGTGATCCCGCTCAGTCGGCCGCGTCCGCCGGAATTCACGTTGATCAGCGATTGGCCGATCATCGCACAACCGCCCATCCCGCCAAACAGACCACAAATAATATTGGCAGCGCCTTGGCCGACGCATTCACGGTTCCCACGGCCTCGCGTCTCCGTGATCTCATCGATCAACGTCAACGTCATCAGCGATTCGATCAATCCGACGCCCGCCAGAGTCAACGAGAACGGCAAGATGATCCACAGCGTTTCCATCGTCATCGGCGGAACGGTGTATTGCAAAAAGAACGGCATCGGCAGCCCACCGCTGATCGATGACTCTTCTTCGCTACCGGTCGGCTCGACTTCGGAAGCGTCGGTCGCAGGATCGCGAACGACAGGGCCGACGACTTCATCATTCTTGTAGCTGACCTGGCGGAATTCGGCCAACAGCGCATCGGACGCAACATGGGTCGGATCGTTCTGTCGGGCCTCGGTGATCTGGCTGGCCTTGAAATTTGTTTTCAGCATGTCGCCGACCGTGGCGACCGCGTTGGGCGTGATTTCATCGCCAGAAATGACGCCGCTTCGGTTGATGGCGACCGACAAAAACGTCACCGACAGAATTGCCACCAGCGATGCCGGCAGGGCACGCGTCAGCTTCGGCAGCAGATAGATGATCAGCATCGTGATCACGACCAACCCGAGCATCACGTATAGCCGAGGCCCTGTCAGATAGACCAGGTTTCCGGTCGACAGGTCCAGCGTTTTAAAGCTGCCCAGCTGAGCCATCCCGATCACGATCGCCAAGCCATTGACGAATCCGAGCATGACCGAATGGGGCACCATGCGAATCAATTTTCCCAGACGGGCGATGCCGACGGTGATTTGAAAGATGCCGCACAAGATGACGGCGGGAAACAGATATTCCACGCCATGCATCGCGACCAAAGCCACCACCACGACGGCCATCGCGCCGGTGGCGCCGGAGATCATTCCCGGTCGTCCGCCGAATGCGGCCGTGATCAAGCCGATGAAAAATGCCGAATACAAACCGATCAGGGGGGAGACACCAGCAACAAAGGCAAATGCAACAGCCTCGGGGACCAGCGCCAACGCGACAGTCAAGCCGGAAAGAAGATCGTCTTTAGCGTTCGCAGTTCCGGCACGGAAAAAATTCAGCATTCAAGCAGTCAGGGCAGAGAAAGGGCGATCAAAAAAAGAAACAACCGCGAATCCTACTTTCCATCGCCACGCGGTCAAGAAAGGATGAAGCGCAGCGCGCGTGTCCAAAAAATGACCGAATCATCACATTCGTTGGTGAGGTGAAAATCCGCCACCTACTCGCTACGCTAGGTCGGTGCCCGACGTCGCAAACAGCTCCCCCGTGCGACTCGACGCAACTAAAAAAGTGAAAAAATATTTCGACGCCCTCTTCAACCTCATCCAAATGCTCGCTCCCATGCGACCACGACCGCCCCACCCGAACGTGATCGCAGCGCCGCCCCGGAAGGTTTGCCAGGTGTTCGATGCACGTCGCGGATGGCGCTGGGTCAATGCCACTTGCTTTGGCGCCAAGCGGGGGACTTTTGTTAGCGGCAGGGCGCGAGCCCTCCGGTCTTTCAGGTTCAAACCGGACGGCTCGCGCCGTTCCGCTAATGCATTTAGTGCCAAAGCAAGTGGCATTGGGCGTTGGGCGGTGTGCATCATCGTGTTCGGCATCACATCGCCGTTCTGCCTGGCCGGCGTTCGTACGACCGACGATACCGCCAACGATCTGGTCCAAGCCTTGACCGCGTCCGGCCGCTTGAACGATGCCGAGTGGGTTTGCCGAAACCAGCTCGGTCGTCATCCCGAAGGCTTGCTGCTACACGCCAAATGGTCGGCACGGTTGGCCCATGTGCTTGCCGAACGGAACGCCGCCTCGATCTTCGACGGGAAGATTGCCGACCTTTCTCAGCGGATTGATCCCGCGATCGATTCGGCGTGTCAGCCGATCGTGGTGCTGCTTTCCAGTGATCCAGAGTCGCCGTCGGTCGTTTTTCTCCATGCCACCCAATTGGCCATTCGGCAACGTATCTTGGGGGCGGCCATTGTCGCCGCGTCGGTCTCGCCCCCCGATCCAACCCTCACGAACGAATTGTTGAGCAAGTTCTCGCGTTTGCAATACGACGTGAACGAATTGCAGGAAACGGCACGCCAAGAGTGGAGCAAGCGAACCGCCGAGTCCCCACGTGGGACGCAGCCTCCGGTCCGAATTGCCGCCGATCAATACCAGCGATTACTGCAAGAACTGTCGCTTCAACGTGTTTCGATCGCGCTGCTGCAAAGCGAACTGTTCCCCAGAGATTCCGATGACTATCGAGCTGCCGCCGCCGATGCAGCGGTGGTGGCGGAGGACGCGATGCTGGCGTTACCCGATGGTTCCGAAGCCAAGCGTGTTGCCAGGGCGTTGCGTGCCGAGTCGCTGTTGCGTAGCGGCGATGTCGCGACCGCCGGCGAAATCATCACCGCCGCGGGGGCTTCGTCGGCGACAAACGATTCAGCGCGATGGATCGCGTTGCGGGTTCGTTTGGAACTCGCCAGGGGCGACACTTCAACCGCCCGCGCGATCTGTGATGCCTATTACCAATCCACAGGTTCAGACGAGGCGGATCCGGAGCGTCTGGAGGTGGATTTTGCAAAACTGGATCTGTTGTTGGCGGACGCGAAAGACGATGGCGAAGTGGCCCGCTGGATCGATCAGATCGAGCGTCGCGGCGGCGCGTTTGCACGGCGACGAGCTGAATCGATTGCCATCGCCCTGCTTCGGTCCACCGCGTCGCCGACCGAGATGACTGACCGCCGCCGGCTCAGCCCCGCACTGATCGCCGCCCAAGGCGAAGACTGGTTGCGACGCAATGACCCGCGACAGGCGGCGGGATTGTTGCGAGAAGCCGCGCTGGCCGAACCGGTGTCCGAAGCGGCGTTTCAATACGCAGCCAAGAGCGCCGCCGCGGCCATCGCAGCAAAGGATTCGCAGCAGGCGATTGAGGTGTTGCGGCAAACGGCTCGCAAGCATGCGGTCCACGACCACGCGAATCAATTGACGATGCAGGCGGCACTGTTGGCGTCGAAGCCGTTTGCCGGAGCCGACGATCCGAAACGCCGCCTGACGTTGCTGGAAGACCTGTTGAAAGAAGTCTCGCAAACCTGGCCGAGCAGCGAAGCGGCGATCAAGGCCAACGAATGGCTGTGCCGGATCTTGGTGCAATCGGGACGCCAGGAACAGGCCGCTCGCGACGCATTGGAACTGTTGACGCTCGGTCAACGCGTCGATCAAGTCGAACCCACCCTGACGTTATGGTTTGAATACCTGTCGGCGCTCGAACTGGACCAAGCCACCAACGAACTCGACTCGCTCGCGGCCACGCTGGGTGAACTCGCCGCCGAAAACGATGCGTTTGTGGATCCGGTGCATCGAGCGGCGATTCTGTTTTTCGATCGTCCGCAGATGGCGTTCGATACCACAACATTAACCGGCGCGGATCCGTCAACGGAATTCTTAAGACGGTTGGAACGATTCCGTGCCAGCGGCGGGGGTGGCGGGGGAACGATTGCGACCGACGGGGTGGACGAGACGATGCTGTTGCGCGCACGCTGGCGACTTCAGCGCGACGCCATTCTCGACGCGGCGACACAACACGCCATCGGATCCGTGTTACTGGGCTGGCCCGATTCATCCGAGTGGCAAACGGCAACGGCGCGGTTTTGGAACGCTCGGGATGAAGCCTCCATCACCGCGATCATGCGGCTATCACTTTCCGGCGACCCGACGAAGCCCCAGTCGTTGCGTCGCGGCATGCGATTGCTCGCCGGCAGCGATTCCCAAGCCGCCAAGCGTGCAGCGATCGAACTGGCCGACCGGCTGGCTGCGACGATGAAGATTGGGGAGAACGGCTGGTATGAAGCAAAGCTGCAAGCGATCAAGTGGCTGGACCAGATCGGCGATCAGCAGCAAGCGCGCAAGCGAGCCCAATACGTGCTGCTGTTGCACCGCCCCGGCGAGGAAGCAACACGCAAGCGATTCGAAGCGTTTGCAAAAGACTGAGCACGTCACCAACGTGCGCTGGTGTGCGGGCTTCAGCCGCCCGTCTTGCTGCTTCGCAGCGCGTGGGGATGCACCTGAAGGCTGGACACCAACGTGCGCGACGTCATTCTCCAAGCTGCTTCCGCAACGCCTTCATTCCCCGATGCAACAGCCCCGCGACGGCGCCGGTCGATTTCCCCAGTTCCGCCGCCACTTCACTTAACTTCATGC
>NZ_JBFHKV010000263.1:0-8881 GCF_041595215.1 Stieleria sp.
AACTCAAACTGCCCGCGGCAAACTTGAAAGAGTTTGTCAAAACCGCCAATGGGGTGGACGACGAAACGTGGCAATTCCACCTGACCAACCACCACGTTTCTCAGTGGCTGCGCGAGGTGGTCCGCGACGCCGAACTCGCGATGGAGGTCGAAGACATCGAGCGAACCAAGAGCCTTTCCGCGGAGCAAAGTCGCGAGCAAATCGTTTACCACATCGAGCGACGATTCAAACCCAAGTGGTGAGCGGCTCCGATCCACACGGGGGTGCATTTGTCCGGAGTCCGCGCCTGTCGCCGCTGGCGGATTGGCTTGGCAGAAAAATTGCCAGCCTCTGTCTCAAAAGAGGCCATCGAGGCTGGCGAACCTCCACTGCGTTTTCCTGATCGATATTGAGTGTAGGCGGGAGCGGGAGTTTTTCCCGCATCCGGACTTGATTGGCGACGTCAGCGTTCGTCGTCGCTTATCGTTCAATGAGGTTGCGCGCTCCTTTGGCATCTTCCCAAAAATAGCTCGGCTGGAGGGCAGAACGGACCGCCCCGGATAACATCGTGATTCCGAGCGAGCCGAGAAGTGATAGCAAGACGACTGCCAATGTCAGCGACGACTGAAGGATCGTCGCAAGGCTTAGAAATCCGTCAATCATGACGAATCCGACGGTTGCGATTCGTGACATCAGACACTCCTTAAAGAGATGGATTGTCGGTTCGTTGGTGCTTCGGCTAGCCAGTCTCGATCGGTGATCGGGCTGGTCATCGCGTCTGATTCCGCGAGTGCAAAACCTGCGCCGAAACCGGACAGCCCGCTCGCGATCAATACCGCTACATCGACATTGATGGACGCCGCTCCCGCTGGCGCCAACCGGCTGATGTCAGTAGATGATCAGCCGTTTGACGCGAGCCTACGGGCCCTGCGATGGTCAATCACCTTCTCGATTTAACGGTATGACGCTCGTGCTGTTCCGCTAACATTGACGTTGGCACACGATTCGCATCTCCCTCGCGTCAGTCGCCATGATCAAACCAATCATGGACGTACGCCAACCATTCAAACCTGGGAGAGTTCGATGCCTGAATGGACGGAAAAAGATGAGCGACAGTATGAGCACATCAAAGAAAGCCAACTCGAGCGCGGCAAGTCAGAAGACAACGCCAAAGAGGTCGCCGCGCGTACCGTCAACAAGCAACGTCGCAACGAAGGCCGCACGCCGAATACCACGACTCAAGGTACCGGAAACCCCAACACCAAACTGGAGGACCGGACAACCGATGAACTCCGCAATCGTGCCGCTGAACTTCGCATCAAGGGACGGAGCAAGATGAGAAAAGCGGAATTGATTGATGCGATCCGCGATGCCAGTTAAGTCTTCACCGATCCCATCCACATCTTTGAGTGACAACCTTGAATAGCGAATCAACCAACCGAATCCCCGTCAACCTGATTCGTGCGATTACCGTACTAACGATCATCGTGGCGTTGGCAGCAGCTTTCGTTCTCGCCAGCGAAATCATTTTGATCCTGTTTCTCGGTGTCGTGTTCGGCGTGTTCCTCACCAAGTTGGCCGGATGGGTTTCGTCTCACTCTCCCGTCGGTTATCGGGGGGGCCTGGCGGTCGTCGTTGTCTCCTTGCTGCTGATATTGACCGCAACGGTGGCGTTCTTCTTCGTTCAGATCAACGACCAAGTCGAAGCGGCGCGTGGGAAGATCGACGAGGGCGTGAATGAACTACGCGATTTGATCGAGCAGTATCCGGCTTTGGAAACGACGCTCGCGTCCACACCGATTGTCTCGACAGCGCTCGGAGTTGAGAAAGACAAAAGCAAACCTGAGGAAAAAACAGACAGGGGAGACCAAAGTAGCAAGCAGAATCAAAGTCGCGACGAGAAAAGCAGTTCGTCAAAGCAATCGGGAATCCAGCTCGACAGCATTCCAGAGCCCGTCCAACAGGCTGCCGGTTCGATCGGGGCGATGTTCAGAACGACATTCGGATTGGTCGTCAACAGCCTGCTGATCTTTTTCGTCGGGTTGTTCCTGGCCGTTTCGCCGGGATCCTATCGCGACGGCATCGTTTCCCTGGTTCCCAAACCGAAGCGAAGTCGGTTTGCGGAGGTACTGGATGCGACCAGCGAGACGCTCTGGCGGTGGCTGATCGGCCGATTCGGTTCGATGTTGGCGACGGGGTTCGGGGCGTTCCTGCTACTGCTTGTGTTAGGAGTGCCGATGGCGGGTACGCTCGGCATTCTCACCGCACTGCTGACCTTCATTCCTAACATCGGAGCGGCAATCGCGTTGGCCTTGGCCATCTTGTTCGCGCTGCCACAAGGCGTCGGGATTGTCGGAGCCGTCGTCGGCGGATACTTCGTCTTGCAACTGATCGAAAGCTATGTCGTGACGCCGCTGATTCAACAGAAAGCCGCCTCGCTGCCCCCGGCGTTGCTGATCGCGTTCCAAGCGATCATGGGCGTGTTATTCGGGTTCACCGGAGCCGCCGTCGCATCGCCCTTGCTCGCCGCCGGCAAAAAGATGGTTGAGATGTTGTATGTCGAAGACTACCTGCAGTCAGATCAGGGGACTGCCAACGCAAGTTCAACGTCGTCTTGAGCAGCGGGTCGATTCGAATGGAACAACTGGAAACAGAGGGCATTCTAGTCAACTCGGCGATCAATCGCGTCCAGCTCCATCACAGACAGGGTCTCGGAAACGACCAGGTTTTTTGCCAAGGGAAATTGATGCGATCGGCTTTCCAAAAAGTGCATCAAGTAGCCTGCGGTATTAGGGAATACAACCAAATCGCCCCGTGCGACACCCTGTGGAAACGTCAGCTTGCGTAGCGAAATCAGCTCGGATTCCGTGCAATAGGCACCCACCAAGAAGCCCGATTTGGGGTCGTCGGCGTCGGATCGATTGGTGCGGATCAGAATCGGATCGACAAGAAAGTCGGCGCTCGACGTCCGGCACTGGGTACGGTTCATGGACAGTCCGATCAGCCAGTCGCCGTCGGAATTCTGTTTGCGAAATTCGACGCGACTGATCGTCATGCCGCAGCCGTCCAACAGGCTGCGACCGGGCTCGCAGCGTAGTTCGATCCGCGCTTCCCGCAAACGCTCCGCAATGGTGTTTCCCTCGATCACGCTGTCGAGAATGTTTGCCATCCAGTCACCGCGTACGGGCGATTGGTGATAGGGGTAGCTGTCGCGCCTGCCAAGGATGTGACCTTGATGTTCGATCAGGCCGAGTCCGTGATTGCGATAGGTCACCGGATCGCGCCGGCCGAGCAGCGCGCGTTCCTGTTGATGCCAAAACGTTTCCCACTGTTTCCCGTCGTCGAGGTAACTGATCGGGAACCCGCCCCCGATGTCCATGAACGATGGGTGGTGTCCGGCCGATCGAAGCAAGTCGATCCACCGCAGTGACTGAGTGATTCCCGAGACTCGCTGGCCGGCGTCGTAGCCGTCCAGGTGAAAGTGCACGCCCCGAACCTCGATGGGAAGATCGCATAACTGTTTGACGATGCCGGTGTCCGTCACCGCGTCGAAACCGAACCTTGTCGGCAGTTTCGTCGCCTGGCGGGGGCCGTCAGCGTGTGATGGATGTCCGCCATCCGTTGGAAGCTGACGCAACGAATCGTCATGCAGGAACCCGCCCAGTCGTAGCGCGATCGGTGCCCGTTTACCAACAGCCCGACAGCGAGCGACGACCGCGTCGAGTTCGTCACGGTTGTCGACGGCAATGCAGACTTGATTGGCGATGCAGCAATCGATCAGATCGTCGGACTTGACCGCCGCGGTGCAGATGATGTCATCAGGACAGACCCCGCGCTGCAAACACTGCCGAAGCTCATTTTCGCTCGCCGTATCTAAACCCGCATCGCAACGAATCGCCTCGTCGACAAACGACAAGCATTTGTTCGCTTTGCGGGCGAAGAAGATTTTCGACGCAACGCCCCTCGCTTCCATTTGGGATTGGATTTCAGCAATGTTCCGCGACATCGGCGAAGGACAGATGACGTTCAACGGCGAGTCATGCTTCGTCACGTTCTGTGCGACATGCTCGCTGGTGAGGAACTCGCACATCCATGGTTCGAGCCGAGCGGACAGGGCCGGGTTTCCCACACAGTTCTTGCGCAGGGTCGTCTCGCCTGTCATCAGGCTAACGGGATCACTCATGCTTGCTCAGAGTTGGGATTCGGGATGCGAGTGACGTCGACCATTGTTCAATGTGACCATGGAGTGTGCGTGAGAGCGTGTCATTGCCGACGACCCAGCCCTCGGTCGCGCGGCCGAAAAGGTAGAGTCCCGGACGTTCTTCTGATCGAGAGTTGATCGCCTCTCCCGCCGCATCGACCTTGATGGCACCCGTTGTTTCATCGCGTTCGACCCAGCCGTCGGCAAGCAACGAAGCGAGAGGGCCGTTGGGCGCGATTTGGTTCGGGGCCGCGATCACGGCGTCGATGTGTGAGTCGAACGGGGTTGCATCCAGGTCATCGTCCTGGTTGGTCAGTTCGACGGTCCCAGCCCTGATGAGAGATAATAACCGCCGCAACGAATCCGCAGGAGGCCCGAAGGCGATCCGTTCCATCTCCGCGGCGAGACGCTGGTATTTGGGCCATTGTAATGAATTCAAGCCGCCGTGACTGACAACGGTGACAATTTCGGGATAGAGCTTGCGCCAGGATTCGCCCAGGGCGTAGGCGATGTCGCGGGGACGCTCGCCCGTCGACACCATCACGGATCGTCGCATTGCTTTGTACGCAGAACGCGAGTCCATTCGATAGCGAGACCAACTACGATACCAATCGGCAACGTCTTTTTCGGAAACCGAGTTGCCATGTTGGACGAGTAATTCCGCGGCGGCCCGCTGGATGACCGAGAACACGTCTTTATGAAAGTTGACGGTTGAAGGATCGGGAGAGATCGCCTGTAGCTGCTCTCGGAAACCCGCCCAAAAGTGGTCGGAGACCTGTTCGATTGCCGCGGTCGGTTTGGCGAGCATGGGACGGCCGGTGCGACTGTAGACGGTGATTTTTTTGGGCTCGCGGCCACCGGCACGGTACTCGAAAGACCGGTCAGTTTGCGCGAACGAGCCTCCGCGCCCCTCCGTCATTGCCAGGATCGCATCCAGCGCGGTTAGCCCGAATCCTCGGACCAAGACACTCGACCCTGGCAAGACACATTGTTCAGAAAGGTTCTCCTGCACCGGAAAAGCAAATCTCGCTGATTCATCTTGCTCCAAAGTGCTCGAGCGGCGAAATCCTTCGTGTCCCGTCGTAAGGACCACAACGTCAACCCTCTTTGTGTTGTCGCCGGCGGTCAGTTCCCAGCCAGACCGCAACTTTCGAATGCGGGAGACATGACTGCTGATCACCTCATACGATCGCGCGCCACGAAGCTTTCCCTCCACGACAGCGTAACATTCGTTCAAATATTCGCCCACGATGGCACGTGGCACGTACTGGTCGTTCGCAGCAAGCGCAGGGTAGTGATCGACGAGCCAGCCGATCAGTGATGTGGACGGATGGGTGATGGAGTCAGAGTCTGTCTTCCAGAAATCTACATGCTGGGACGCAAAATTCATGCGAAGCACATGGGGCTGTCGCGGGTCATAGACGCAACCTGCTCCCAGGGTCCGGCACGGTTCGTAGACAGAGATCTCGAGGTTCGCGAGCGCTGCCGGCGACAAATTGCGACTGACTGCTTCCAGGCATTGCAGCCCCCGCGGTCCGCATCCGATGACGGCCAGACGCAACGGGCGGGTTGCCTGCTTGGGACTCACGTTGTCGTTCGATGTCGCGCGAACATCAAGGACCGAACTCATCGTTGGCATCTCCTTTCTGCAAAGTAATCATCGCTTTCGGCCAACCGACGAAGTGTCCCCGCGTCACAGCCAAGCGATTCTTGGACCCATTGGTCGTTAAAGACGGTCTGTAAGTAGCGTGTGCCGGAATCGTGAAGGATTGCAACACAGCGTTTTCCCGCGAGTTCATCCTGCATCCGAGAGACGGTCATCAGCACGCCGCCGGCGGAGCCACCAACGAGCATCGCTTCACGCAAGGCCGCCCGTCGACACCCGACCACACAATCCAGATCGGACACACGGTTGACGTCGTCGAACAATTGTCCCATGGCAAGTTTGGGTTCTTTCCCGGCACCCAGGCCGGGAATATGTCGGGGGCCGGCAGAGCCGCCAAACAGCACGCTTCCTTCGGCGTCCACCGCGACCACGCGAACGTCGCGACCCCGCTGGCGCAAGTAATCGCGGCAACCTTGTGCGGTGCCGGTGCTGCTGGTGGCCACGAACAGGACGTCGAAGTTGCCCTGAAGCGCTTCATCGATCTCCCGAATCGTCCCTTCATGGTGCGAACGCGGGTTATCAGCATTGGCGTATTGGTTGGGCCAAAAACTGTTCACGTTGTGTTCGAGTAGTTCACACACCTTGGCGATCCGGGCAGCCAGAAAGTCGCCGCCCAATGGTTCTGTGACCATCACCACCTCTGCCCCCAGAGCTTTGATGATATCCAGGTTTTGCTGCTGAGCACGCGGGTCGACCACGCAGATAAATTTCAATCCGTGGAATCGGCATGCCTGGGCAAGGCCGATCCCCATGTTGCCCGAAGATGATTCGATCACTGTTGAATCGCTGCAAAGATCTCCTCGACGAAGCGCTTCTTCTAACATGAATCGTGCCGGTCGGTCTTTCGCACTTCCGCCCGGATTCGCAGCTTCTAATTTAGCGTACAGCTCGATTCGCGGATCGATTCGCGGATTCGCAAGAAAGCGATTCAATCGAATCAACGGCGTGTTCCCAATCGCGTCCAGCACGCCATCAGAGACGTATTCGTAGTTGTGTTGCATCTCGCGTTACTCAGTCATCTTAAAAAATCAGCCCTCCGCGGTAGAGCAACTGACGTGCCGGTGGGAAACGCAAAGTGGGAAAGGAGCGTTGACGTCACCCGTTCAGGCAACGCTGTGAAGCATTTGTAGCGGTAGGGCGCGAGCCCTCCGGTGTTTCGGGAACGATGAGGGACCGGAGGGATTGCGCCCTGCCGCTAACACCTCGTCAAACGCAGGGAATAAATGCTTCACAGCGTTGCCGTTCAGGGTTTCCAGAAACCTGTTTTCCCGCGTGCGTCGATCCCGATCATCGCCGACTCATTGGATGGCCGACCCTTTGCGGAGTGAGCGTTCTGCAGATCGCAGCGCTGAACGGAATGAGACCGACCTGGGTGGGAAACGCGCAAAGAGAAAGTGGGGGCGACGCGAGAGTACCTGCGTGGGCGTCACCTCGCTGCGGGGATGTCCCTGGCACGTCGTTTGCGTCGATGTCGGACCCAACCGGCGACTGAAACTCATCGCCGAGTCACAACGAACTTTTCCCTGAGACTCCTGACCGAGGAACGACGAATGAACAAGAAACTACTGCGAATCGGCATCGCTGCCTCACCCGTTTTGTTGGCGCTGATGACGACACCGCTGCACGCCGTTGACGACGAGAACGCCGGACCTCGACGCGAAGATGATGCCTGGTACGACGTGTCGGAATGGTTCGACGGGAACGATTACAACCCGACCGACGAAGCGATCGGTCGCTGGGACGACGAGCAATTCGGCTACTTTGATTCCCTGTCCAGTACGGACAGTGACAACGATCGGGAATCCGTGCCGGCCGAGGAATTCTATGGCGAAGACTATGACGACGGCTACGCGACTTGGCGTGACGACGATAACGACGGAACCTACGAATCCGTCAGCCGCTATCACGACACCGACGGCGACAAGCTGAATGACAGCTATGCGACCTACCGCGATGACGATGGAGACGGCGTGTACGACAACTACGAGTTTTCTGAGCTGTCGAGCACGCCCGACAATGCAGTGCACAGCAGCAAGATCGCGCAGAGCACTCAGCAGGGGCTCAGTGGTAAATCGTACAAAGTCACTGGCACCGTCGCCGATACCAAACTGGTGAACCGACTGGGGGAGATCAGCCTGTTGGTGCAGATCGAGGGCGCCGAGGGAAACGTCGACTGGGTGGATTTCGGGTCCAGCGGAACGACCCTGCAACTGTTTAAAGGCGACAAATTCACTGCGTTTGGTCCAGTCGCCAAACGAGGAGACAAGAATGTTCTGGTCGCAACAACCTTGGAACAGGATGGAAAGCAACGAAAAATCGAACGTACAGGTCGTCGCTACAGCGGAACGATTGAGTCAACCCGAACCGCGAAGGTGAAAGGCGAAGAGCATTTGGTCGTGAAAATCAAGACCGAAAACGGGAAGAAGTTGACCGTCGACATGGGAGACCCGGCCTCGGCCAAGGACGCCGAAAAAGGCAGTGAAATCACGGTCACCGGCGTGCCGGTGAAGATCGGTGATCGCGTGATCTTGATCGCCGACCAATCGCGAAACTAGTCGGTCGATTGCGACGGCGTCACGGCCTTTTGATTTAATCAGCCGTTTGGCGCGAGCCTACGGGCGCCGGTGTGTAACTGACATGATGAATGCCCGAACGCTTGCGCGCTCGCGGCTAATCCCACGTACGATCGGCTTAAATCAACAGGCCGGTTAACCACCGGAATGGAAAGACCTCGATCACGGAGGCCTGAAAGGCCGGCACAATCGGTCTCATGAGCTGCGAGTACTGCTAAAAGCTGGGGAATTGTGTCGGCCCGCGGGACGTCAATTGTATTACTGAGCGACTTTTGGGCAAGCACCGCTCTGCGGTGCACACCGCAGAGCGGTGCCACAACAAAGCCCGGAGTCGCGAAGCGCACTCCGGGTGGGGGCGCAAAGGACAGGTGAACCCCAGCTGGGTTCAACAAACGGCGCGGCACAATCCGGGGTGCGCAAACGGCGGCGTGAATCGGGCGAACCGTGTTGCTCTGTTCAACC
>NZ_JBFHKV010000264.1:0-8841 GCF_041595215.1 Stieleria sp.
CGATGCCGTGCGTGGATTCTCGGAGTACTGGGCCGCATGGGCCGCTTACTTGGCCGGGCAGCAACAGCCCCAGGCCGCCGTTCGAGCCGCACTGGAAGCTCTCGATCGCGATCCCACCGATTTTTTGACGATCAACCGCTTGCTGTACATGCTCAAGATCCTGGGCGACGCGGACGGTTATGCAAACTGGGAACAACGTTGGAAAGCGTTGCACCAAGTGCTGACGGCAAACAATTCGATTTCGAATGCCCAGACACCGAATGCCCAGACACCGAATGCCCAGACACCGAATGTCGATGCGATCGACGAACTGGCGTCCCAGTTGTTCGCGATCGATCGCAAGCTGGAGGCTGTTGCCTGGAAATCCCTGGAGGCCTACTACCGCAAGCTGCCCGCCGAAGTGATGACGCATTGGAATACCCAACGTCAGCAATTGGTCTCCGCCGGCGATGGGTTTCCCAGTCGCCAGACGCGACTGTGCGGGATGGAACTCGGCGCCTATCCACTTCCCGACGTTGAAATTGCGGTCCATGCTCCGGCCGCGCAACCCCCGAGCCCAAATTCCCTCAAGGCCGCGCCGCATCCCGCCGCCTTTCGTAACGTCTCCACCGAGATCGGCTTAACACATGCCTACGCGGTGGCTCGCGATCCCCAAGATTCTGGGTTTGCGATGTACCAACAAGCCGGCGGTGGGATCGCCGTCCTCGATTATGACTTGGATGGATGGGCGGATCTTTATTGTGCCCAAGGTGCTGCCGATCCGCCGGAGTTTCTAGCCGATCGCTCTGACATGCTGTATCGCCAGGCCGACGGGCAGCTTCGCGACGTGACCGCCGACGCCGCTGTCACGGAGCGCCACTACACGATCGGTTGCACCGCCGGAGATTGGAACCAAGACGGATTTGCGGACATCGTGGCCACCAACATCGGCGCCAATCTGCTGCTGATCAACAACGGGGATGGCACGTTTTCGGCGTCACCGCTTGCCGGGAGCGACGATCCGCATCGGATGCCGGCTTCGGTCGCGATGGCGGATCTGGATGGCGATCAGATCCCCGATCTCGTGGAACTCAACTACATCCAAGATCCTGAAATCGCACGAATGCCTGATCGTGATGCATCCGGCGAGGTCGTCGATGCGGTCGGTCCCGGCGACTTTACATCGGCAATGGACCGCATCGGTCGCAACGATGGCAAAGGCAATGCGGTGTTTCAAGCGATCAGCCGACAGGCATCCGACGCGCACAAGGGGCTGGGCATCGTGATCGCAAATTTTGACGGACAACCCGGCAACGAGGTGTTTGTCGGCAACGATAAATCGCCGAACCAAATGTGGGTCCGCGATCGCGACTCCGGCGTCTGGCAAGATCTGGCGGTTGTCAACGGCAGTGCCTATTCATCGTCGGGTGCCGCGACGGCCAGCATGGGAATCGCCGCAAGCGATTTTGATGGGAACGGGACGTTGGATCTTCACATCGCCAACTTTCAAAACGAAAGCGTCTGCCTGTACTTGAACCGAGACGGTTCGTTCCGCGATCGGGCGATTGAATATGGGCTTGGCGTCCCCAGTCGTTCGGTACTGGGATTCGGTTCCCAACCCTTGGACTATGACAACGACGCATTGCCGGATCTGGTGGTCAGCAACGGTCACATCGACCGATACCAATCGATGGTCGGTCCCTTTGAGCAAGTGCCGCAACTGTTCGGCAATTTGGCGGGGCGTTTTCAACTCGTCGATGTCGCCGATCCGTCGGGCTATTGGCCCACTGGGCATCTCGGACGCAGCGTGGCGACACTCGATTTCAATCGTGACGGCAGGACCGACGTCGTGATTTCCCACGTCGGCGAAACCACCGCACTGTTGATGAACGAAACGCCGACGCCCCATCACTGGCTGCAGCTGCGGTTGGTCGGCGTCCAAAGCGAACGTGATGCGATCGGCGCCAAGATCACGGTTCACCTGGCGGACCAGCAATTGACCGGCTGGGTGATCGGCGGCGATGGATACCTGGCCAAAAACGAAGCCGTCGTGTCGTTCGGTTTGGGTGATGCCAACTCGGTCGATCAGATCCGGGTCCAGTGGCCCAGCGGCGTTGACCAGCAGTTCGGCCCGACCGCTGTCGACCGGCGAATCCTGTTGATCGAGAACCAATCGGATTTCGATTGGCCCGAAATTGAAATTCATTGAGCGTGAACAAGTGACTGACCGAACGATCTATCTGACGTCGGCGATTGCCTTTGTCCTGATCCTTTCGATCGGGTGTCGGCATAGCGAGAATCCCGAGACGGCCATCACGTCCGCAGAACAAGACAGTGATTCGCTGGCGCAGGGGCCATCGGCTAATGCGTCGGACGCTGAGCCGCAAACAGGCGTCGCCACCGATCCACCACCGAACGTCAAAATGGATCGCGCCGGCGTGATTGCCAAAGCCGAGCAACTGGAGCAACAAGGTGACTTGCGCGGTGCCGAGTCTGTCCTGCGGTCTCTGTTGTTGGTCGACCCTGACGATGATGAAATCCTGTTCCGGATGGCCAACCTTGCGGCCGGGCGCGGTGATCTGGCCGAGGCCATCGAAGTGCTGAAAAGCATCCCCGCCGATCATCCTGAATCTGGACTGCCGGCACTCGGTCAGGCCGCCGATTGGTCGTTCCAGTTGGGACGTTATCAAGACGCAGAACGTGGCTATCTGAAAATTCTGGAACAGATCCCCCAAGCCGCTCCGGCACATCGAAAGCTGGCGTTTCTCTACAACCGTCAAGGGCGACGCCATGAAGCCGTCGAACATGTCCGCCATCTGTGCAGACAGGGCAACGTGCGTCAGGACGAATTGCACTCGCTGATGCAGCCGAGCGATGCGATGTACGACCCGCCCTCCGATACCCCTGCTGCTCCCGATCAACACCTGTACTATCCGATCGGCGTCTCCGGCGAAGCGAGAAAGTTATTCATGGACGAAAACTTCCAAGCGGCCGTCGACGTGTTGCGTGATTCGGTCGATGCCGATCAACAGCCGCCCTCGATCGTTGCGTTCTTCGGCCGCGCCGCTGCCGAGGCACAGGACGATGTGAGTTTTCAGTGGTGGCTGGGCAAAGTCGATGCCCGCACGAAACAGTTTTCCGAATACTGGGCCGCCATCGGGACCTATTGGTGGACCCAACGCAAGCCGGAACAGGCCTCCCGAGCGTTGTTGGAAGCCCTCGATCGTGAGCCCTCGGATTTCCGATCGATCGTCCGCTTGCGAGCTGCGCTGGAAGCGCTCGGCCGCGGCGAAGATGCCGAACAGTGGTCCGAGCGTTGGAAGACACTCCGCGACGTGTCCCAAGTCAACAATCGGATCGCCGATGCGCCGCAGCCCGATCTCGCATCGATGCTCAGGCTCGCCGCGTTACTCGAGTCACTCGATCGTCGACTGGAAAGCGTCTTGTGGAAGTCATTGGCAGCCCACTACCAGCGGGCCCCACGCAATGTCCTGCAAGGGCTGCAAGGCGAACTCGTGCGGTTGGTCCAATCCGAGCAGGGTTTTCCCGAGACGGCGGTCAAACTTTGCGGGATGCGACTCGATGCATTCCCCTTGCCCGCGATGAATCTGACTGAAACAAACGTTCCGGCCCCGACAGCCGGTTCGAGCCCCGCACCTTTCCAGTCGGTTGAGCCCTCGTTCGAGAATGTCGCCGCGAACGTCGATCTGACGCATGCGTTTCACGTCGCCAGTTCCAGCCAGGATCGTGGTTTTTCGGTGTATCAATCCGTCGGTGGTGCCGTTGCGGTCATCGACTACGACTTGGACGGCCAGGCGGACCTCTATTTCACCCAGGGTGGTGCGGACCCGCCGGACTTTGTCGGTCGCGAAAGCAACGTTTTGTATCGTCAGACGGAAGGGAAACTGGTGGACGTCACGGGGCATGCCGGCGCCCAACAGTCTCGCTACTCCACCGGTGTCACCGTCGGCGACTGGAACCAAGACGGATTCGCGGACTTGGTGGTTGCCAACGTCGGACAGAATTCGCTTTGGATCAACTCCGGCGATGGCACCTTTCGATCGGTCGACTTCGATGACCGTGATGACAAAACGATCCTGACGACTTCATTGGCGATGGCGGATTTGAGCGGCGATGCTCTGCCGGACGTGTTCGAGTTGAACTATCTGCACGACCCCGCCTTCAGCAAACGTCCCGCAGTCAACAAGCTCGGGCAAGTCGTCGGCTATCTCAAGCCGGCCGAGTTCAATCCGGGCACCGATCGATGGATCACGAACGATGGCAAGGGGCAAGCGTCCTTTCGGCTCATCGGTGATCCCGAAACCGCAGCCGCCTCCGGACTCGGGGTCGTCGTCGGCGATTTTGATGATCGCCATCCGGGAAACGAAGTCTTTGTCGGCAATGACACCGACCCCAATCAACTTTGGGTCCGTGGAAGCGGGGCGGACGAGAATCCTTGGAGTGATGTCGCGATGTCACGCGGTTGTGCCTTCGGGTTCGACGGCGTGCCGACCGCGTCGATGGGCGTGGCCGCAGGTGACTTCGACCAAAACGGCGCCCTTGATTTTCACGTGACGAATTTCCAAGACGAAAATGCCAGTCTGTTTCTCAACCGCGATGGAATGTTTCAAGATCGAAACGTCGGATTCGGACTGGCCGGACCCAGTTCCTCTGTGCTCGGATTCGGAACCCAAGCGATCGACTACAACAACGACGGCACGCTTGATCTGGTCGTGACCAACGGACACATCGAACAGTCCGCCGCTATTCCCGATCCCTTTGAACAACCCCCGCAATTGTTTCGAAATCTCGGCAACCGGTTCGAGCTTTGCGACGTGTCCGATCCCTCGGGCTACTGGAGCGGTCGACACGTGGGACGCGGACTGGCACGCCTGGATTTTAACCGCGACGGAAAGATGGACGTTGTCGTCACGCATCTCGGCGAGACCTCGGCGCTGCTGATCAACCGCACCGCAACGCAGAACCACTGGATTCAAATTCAACTGGTCGGCACGCAAAGCGAACGCGATGCGATCGGCGCCAAGGTGGAGGTGCAAGTCGGAGACCGCAGTCTGTCAGATTGGGTCGTCGCCGGAGACGGATTTTTTTGCCGTAACGAAGCGATCCTGGCGTTCGGTCTCGGCAACCGCCAACAAGTCGACCGGCTCTCGATCCGCTGGCCGAGTGGACGGCGTCAGCAAATCAACAATCTTCCCGCCGATCGCCGACTGTTGATCGTCGAAGGCGATCCGGAACCGTTTGAACGTTGGTGAACGGCTGGTCTTCGTCTGACGTCCGCCGGTTCACGCCGGCGTCCGGGCGTCCCGCGATGATTCTCACGGCCGCCCGTATTCAAACAGCGAGAACGCCTCGCCAAGCCCCTGCGTGATCAGATACACCTGATCGGCAGCCAACGTTCCGATCCGATCCACCGAACCGTCCGGCCAGGTCACCGACAGATCCGTCACCCGATCGGACTCGGCGAGTCCCGCGATCAACGTTTTCTCATTGCTGCAAAAGTATCCATCGCCGGCGAGCGACCAGACCGTTCGTGGTCGGCCGTCGCAGCGAAAACGGATCACCGCTCCCACCGCATCACGGCTGCTGTCGGTACCGACCAATCGGAATGCGATCCGATGATTTGGGGATTCGGTTTCATTGACCAGCAGACGGACTTGCTCGTGCGTGTGCGTGACCATCACGTCGTTCCGGCCATCGCGGTTTACGTCGGTCGTCCACAGCGCTCGGCCCACGTGCGGCGTGGTAAAATACTCGCCCCAGGCGTCGTCTTCGACCAACTCGAATCGACCGGTCGCACCGCGGCGGAACAACTGCATCGGCAATTCGTATGGCGGAACGTCCGGTCCGGAAAACTCGCCGATGTGTCCGTTGGTCACGATGATTTCATCGATCCCATCGTTGTCCATGTCAATCGCTTGGGTGCCGAAGCCGACCTGGGACAGTGTCGGTTCCACCAACCCAAGCTTTCCCGTTTCGTCTTTCCACATCCCCGGCGAGATCTGTTCGTAGTACACGTTGTACTCGCGGGCAAATCCGGTGACGTAAAAATCGAGGTCGCCGTCTAAATCAAAATCGCTGCTGGCGATCCCCATCGATGCTTGGGCCCGAGTCACCGCGTCGACGGCGACACCGCGCGCCGAAGCGGTTTCGTCGAGTTTCATCCGCTCACCGGCAGCACGCGTGTAAAAGGCGTTGCGCGACATGTCGTTGGCGACAAAGATGCCCAGGTTTTGGCCATCGAGCGCGCCGGCAACAATGCCCAGCCCGCGGCCGGGAGACGATCGGTCGATCCACGTGTCGGTCACGTCTTCAAATTCGCCCGTCCCCGTTGCCAGGAAAAATTGATCGTACTCGGCGGGGAACTTCAACGGATGACAGGGACCCAAAACACCTTCCTCGTTGGGGCACGCCTTGTCCAGATTTTCGACGGTCTTGCAATAGTTCGTCACCAGCAGGTCCAAGATTGAATCACCATTGATGTCGACCATCGCTGCGGAGGTGGACCAGGCGGGCGGTTGGTCGTCGCGAAGTCGCTCGGTGCAGTCGGTGAAGCTGCCGTCGCCGTTGTTGTGCAGCAAACGATTCGCCCCAAGGTTCGCAAAGAACAGGTCAGGAAAACCGTCGCCGTTGAAGTCTCCGATCGCGACTCCCTGTCCATAGCCTCGGTCGGCCACACCCGCCCTCGGACTGACGCGAACGAAGGTGTCTCCCAGGTTGCGCATCAAATCGTTGGCGATCGAGTCATTCTGCAGCATCGTCCCGCCCGCGTTCATCATCATCAGGTCGGGATGACCATCCAAGTCATAGTCGATCGCGCCCCCACCGACGCCTGTGGAACGAATCAGCGCCGCCAACCGCGCGTTGGTCGGATTGTTGCCTTGGCCGACCGCATCTAAACCCCAGGAAAGCGACTGTTCCGACATCCGCAGATGATCGTGGGAAGGGATCGTCGCGATGACGGACGACCGCAACTCGACTGCCGATGCGGATCCCAACTGCGGCGGTGGCAGGAACGCCAAATCAAGACGCCCTGACGCGTTCTGCGTGGAAACCCATTCCTGACTTTGGCCGAGCTGGCGAACGATTTCATTTCGCAACGTTTTCAGCTGATCGCTGGGATCTTCCGACAGGGTTGTCGCCACCGCGGACCAGGCTTCCGCTTCCCAGACTCGACCCACGTTTAGCAGCGAACGCGCGACCTGCGCCGCGCCCGTTTGGCTGACCGACCCACCGCCGGTGAACTCATTGAAGTGTTCCCGTAGAGTCAGTAAGGCGTCCGCATGGTCGGACACGACCGCCAGCTGTTCCTTTGAAATCGCATCGCGAAACTCTGACTCGCCGGCTTGCAGACGTTGGATCGCGAATCGCAGTTGATCCCACGTCAGACTGTTGCTCGAATCACGACGTGTCGCTTCCCAGTAGGCGCGAACCGCCGCTGCCGTTTCATCGTGGTGCATCGCCGCGTCACCCAGGGTCAGCCAATAGCCGGCGAAATCGGGGCTGCCAGCCGGCGCGGTTTCGATCCATTGCGGCAACTGTTCCCAACGCCCGGCCAACACCAACGCTTGTCCGTACATCGCATGCGCCGGCGCGAAATCGGGATGATGCTGCAAAATGTCCTCCAAGACGTCGATCGCCCGGGTCGCGTCGTGTCGATAGAGGAAGAGAAACGCGTCGGACAGACGCACGCGGCGATCGGTGGGATTGCGTTGTAACAATCGAGACGCCGTGTTTTCCGACAGACGTCGCGACGATCTTTCTGTCGTCGCCAACAGCAGCGAAAGATCGAAAGCACGATTCTGGATCAACGCCTTCAGGTGCGGTCCGATTCGATCGGTGCGTTGGACCTCGGCCAGAAATCCGACCAGCATGCGACGCTGCTGATTTGATTCGGGATGCATCGCCAGAGACTGTTCCAGCAGATCGATCGCCGGATAGATTTCACCGACTTCGACCAGCGCCTGGACCGCCAAGTTCACCCGCGCGGGCGGGCGATAATCCGCCAGCTTGGCCGCTTCGACCAACAAATTCGCGGCGTCTCGTTTGCGGTCGCAGTACGCATTGACCTTGGCCACCAGCGAGACCAAATCGGGATCGTTCGGATCAGCGATCAACGCCGCTTTGGCGTAGCGATCGGCCCGTTGCCAGTCCCCGGCTTGCATCGCTGATTCCATCAGCGCCCGTGGATCCTGCGACTCGCCGGCCGCCTCCGCAGAGGCTCCACCGGATGACGGGGGGGCGTTCGGTTTGGTTCCGTCGCATCCGCCGGCCATCACGCCACACAGCACGCATCCCATCACTCCCATTCGAAGACGGTCGCGAATCCAACGAGACGGAGTGGCCCGACACGGTGCACGGCGGGCGATGAAAAGGTCCTGAATCACGCTTTGAACTTCAAGAGGAGACTGATGCCGACTCATTCGGACCTGAGTGGACGGGTTCTCGCTGGATGACGAGGAAAGATCCTTGCCACCAGTGTAGCGTGATCACTGCATCGTGCCGCCGACGGAGTCGTGATTTTGACTTGGGCATCGCCCAAGGTCCGCAAACGGGACGCGAGGGATTGGCCAACGGCCATCCACAAATGCCTCGTCAAACGCGAAGGTTGTGCATGGCCCTTGGCCAAAGTTTACCTCATTGCGATGCGGTTCCTGGGGCGGCGCGACCCTCGCAAATGCTCGGTTTGCTTGCCCCAGGCTATGGATATGCATGCCCTTTGGGCAAAAAGCGAATGGTGTAGATGCCAATGCGCTTTGGGAGGGTCGAGTCGCTCGCAGCAAAGAAAGCCCACGACTACCTGCTGTTAAAGATTGCACCTGCCGTGGGTTGGGGGGCTGGGCC
>NZ_JBFHKV010000265.1:0-8826 GCF_041595215.1 Stieleria sp.
AAGCCTGCCGCGAGTCCCCGTAGACAAAGGTGTCCGACGCACCGAGTGCTTGCTCGGCCGACCACGATGTGGGGCTGTACTGAGAACTAAAATCGACAACCACTTCGGCAAACTGCCACAGTTCGACCGTGAATTGGATGACGAAAGCATCCTCCAACGGCTCTCCATCGATTTTATCCCCATCTTGGTTCATCGGCCTTCCCTCCAGATCCAACACGTCGGGGCCGACCGACAGCGAGTAATCGCCGAATGCGGTCTGCGGCGGGAACGTGATTTCGTAACGTGTGCTGGTCAGTCGATTGACCGCGGACGCCTGAATTGCACCCTCCGGACCTTCGAAGCTCGACACGTCCTCGAGCGTGAAGGAACCATCTTGAATCGGCTCGTCAAACGTCAGTTCGACACGGCTGACCGGACCGTTGACACTGGCCTGCAACGTCGATTCGATGATCCGAGCACCGTCGGTATCCGGAACCGTCACCCCGCGCAACTGGACCGCATCAATCTCTTCGTACGCATTGAGATTGTGATCGGTATCGATTGTGATCCGCACCGCGTCGACCGGATAGCTGGTTTGCGGCCACGTCACGAGGAAGTCAAAGGGGACATTGGGCAGACTGTTGTCTTGCGGCTGAGCCACCGTGGTGAACTCTCCATTCGTCGCGTTGCGGGCTTCGATGGTTCGCACGAATCCATTTCCAAACGTTTCCCGAATCACGACGCCACTGGCCAACAAGGGTTCCGCAAAGCCGACCGTCAAAAACTCTTCGGTCCCGTTCTCCGATCGCGGCGCCCAAGCCGTTTGCAAGTCACCGTAGCTGAACGTATCCGGTGCCCCGAGTGCCTGCGCGGCTGACCAGGCCGTTGCCGTGTACTGGGAACTGAAATCAATCACCTCATCCGCGTACAACCATCTCTGTAGCGTGAATTGGATGTCGTACCGATCATCCTCCACTTCGCCACCGACCCCGTCTTGGTCTTGGTCGATCACATTCCCGGCGAGATCGGTGATCGCCCCACCGATCGTCAACCGATAGGTTCCCAACACATCCTGCGTCGGGAATACGATGTCGAACTCGGTCTGCGAAACAGACTCGATCGCCGAAACGCTGATCGGTCCGGCCGGTCCGACGAAATCGCTGACCCGAGCGACCGTGAACGAATCAGCCGCGATCGGTTCGTCAAACGTGATCCGCACCCGATCGACCGGAACATCCACGGCGTCTTGGGGCGAGGCAGCGACGACGTAGGGTCCGACGGTATCGGGCACGATCGTAAATCCGCCGATGAATCGGTCTGCCGTCACTTCGCCGTTGATGCCGTTGGCATTTTGGTCCATGGCGTTGCCGAACGGATCGACGATGTCCGGCCCCAAGGTGATCACGTAGTCACCGAGTGCCGTTTGGGGTTGGAAGACGATTTCAAACGCTCGTCCGGCGGAACCGGAAACAGCTTGAACTGCGGTGACCGCAATCGACCCCAACGGCCCCTGGAAATCCACAATGTCATCGGTTGTGAAGGAACCGACATCGACGCGTTCGTCAAAGGTAACACGCAGTCGATCCTGAACCTTCATCACGTCACCGTCAGGAACGTTTGCAACAACGATCGGGCCGTTTTCATCGGGCGCCACCGCCGCGGCGACGTTCAATCGTCCGCCCGTCGTGGTCCGCGACTGGAGGGCCGGGATCACGTCGACCGTGTCCAGAAGACGATCGCGGATCTTCCCAGACGGCCAATCAGGATGCTGACTTCTGAGCAATGCAACGGCTCCGGCAACATGCGGCGTCGCCATCGAGGTCCCGTTGAATGTGCTGTAGGTGTTGTTTCGTGTCGTGCTGTAGATACCAACGCCGGGCGCCCCCAGGTCGACCTGGGTGGCTCCAAAGTTGGAGAAGGTCGCCAATGCATCGTTGTGGTCGGTCGCCGCAACCGCGATCAGATTGTCATGGGGAAAATTGGCGGGGTAGAAAGGCCGTGTCTCGTTGTCGTCGCCGATTTGGTCTCCGCCACCGTTGCCCGCCGCCGCGACCACGATGTGATCGGCCGCCCGCGCGTACTCGATGGCATCGGCGAGTGCCTGAGACGCGGTGCCGTTGAACCCCCAACTGTGGTTGGAGATCGTGGCGCCGTTGTCGACCGCGTATTGGATGGCGCTGACGGCGGCGGCGGTCGATCCGCCGCCGGAGGCATTCAAGAATTTGACGGCCATGATCTGAACGTTCCAACTGACGCCGACCACGCCGATCCCGTTGTTCGCCACAGCACCGATCGTGCCGGCAACGTGCGTCCCGTGATTGTGGTCGTCCATCGGGTCGCCATCACCGGAAACAAAGTCGAACCCATGAACGTCGTCGATAAAGCCATTGCCGTCATTGTCGATCCCGTCACCAGCAACCTCACCCGGGTTGGACCACATGTTCGCGGCCAAATCTGGATGCAGATAGTCGACCCCGGTATCAATCACCGCGACGACCGTGTTCGAGTCTCCCGTCGTGATCGCCCACGCTTCGCTCGCATCAATGTCGGCATCCACGGTGCCGCCGGTTTGTCCCGTGTTGTGCAGCCCCCAAAGGCTGTCAAAGCCTGGATCATCGGGGACCACCGAAAGCCGGATCTCGTAGTTGGGTTCGGCATAGATCACGCCGGGATGGTGTCGATAAAAATCAAGCGTCTGGTCGACATCCAGGCCCTGCGGCAGTTCGACTTGCTTCAGCCCGGGCAACGCGGAAAACTCGGCGATCGGATTGCTCGACGAGGTCGCCGCACCGGCATGAAACCGCACCAGCACACTGTCGGAATCAAACGCGCCGGCGTCGATGTCCAGCGAAGGGGACTCAACCGCCAGGGCGGCATCCAACAGACAACGTGTCTCCAAGACTTCCAGTCGTCCGGCGCGGCGGCGCCGACGACGCTCCGCGATTGATTTGCGGCGTCGTAATCGAGATCCCATTGCAGACAGCCTCGCTGGTCAACACGAACGCGTGAATTGCCCCGACAACCAACGAGTCTACTGCCTACAAATTTGCCCATCAGCGCTTCCCCACGACTCTGCCGAGTTTGGCAAAACTTTCGTATTACATAAGCGGCGGACCATCGGTCGTCCATGCGGGACGGGCACACCCGCACGTCGAAACGCAACAGCGGCTCGACAAGAATTCATCTGTAAATCAGTCCAGGTCGCCGACGCCGCCCCCACTTCCTTCCCGTCTACGATAGTCTGATGAACCTGCCCCACGCCGAACCACCACGCCAACTGCCGCCGAGATTTGATGGATACGCCCTCGTTGAAGATCCTCGTGTGTGGCGCGACGGGCTACGTCGGCGGCCGTTTGGTTCGATTGCTGTTGGACCAAGGCCACACCGTGCGCTGCCTGGTCCGAAACAAGGAGAAACTGAGCAAATTCGGCTGGCGTGACCATCCGCGATTACAGGTACTCGAGGGCGATTTGCAGGACCGCCAAGCGATTGACACGGCGGTCGTCGACATCGACGTGGCGTACTACCTGGTGCACTCCATGATCGCCGCCAGCGACAAGTACGCGCAGCGCGATCGCGAGTTGGCTGAAAATTTCGTCGTGGCGATCGATCAATCCCCGTGTCGTCAGATTGTCTACCTGGGTGGCCTCGGTGAACTCGGTCCCGATCTCAGTCGCCACCTGAGAAGCCGTCGCGAAGTGGCCGAGATTTTGCAAACCAGTACCGTTCCGGTCACCGTACTGCGTGCCGCGATGATCATCGGGTCCGGTTCGGCGTCGTTCGAAATCCTGCGTTACCTGGTGGAACGTCTGCCGATCATGGTGACGCCGAAATGGGTAAACACAGAAACTCAGCCGATCGCGATTCGTGATGTGTTGCGGTACGCAGTGGAGTGTATCAGCGTGCCGGAAACCCGCGGGCGAACGATCGACATCGGCGGATCGGACGTGATGACGTATCGCGAACTGATGCAAGCGATGGCCAAGGCGATCGGCTTGCCCAGACGCATCATCGTACCGGTGCCCGTGTTGACGCCGCGTCTGAGTTCGCTGTGGATTTCGTTGGTCACTCCCGTCAGCAGCGCGATCGGACGGCCACTTGCCGAAGGGCTTCGCAATCGCACGGTGTGCCGCAACGATTGGGCGACAAAACTGATGCCGGGCACCCTCTTCAACGTGCAACAAGCGCTCGACGCGGCGCTGGGCAAGATCGAAAGTCATGACATCGAAACCCGCTGGTCGACCGCCGGCGTGATGCCGGGTGATCCCGATTGGGCAGGCGGAACCACCAAAATCGACGAGCGGTCGATCACCGTCCACGCCTCTCCGCAACAAACCTATCAGGTGATCGAAAAGATCGGTGGCGGCCACGGATACTGGGGAGCCGGCTGGCTGTGGCACGTGCGTGGCTGGATGGACTTGATGGTCGGCGGTCCGGGACTGCGGCGCGGACGTCGCCACCCGAACGACCTTCATTTCGGCGAAGCGGTTGATTTCTGGAGGGTCACGGCCCACCAAACCAACGAACGATTGCGATTGACCGCCGAAATGAAACTGCCCGGCGACGCCGAACTCGATTTCCAGCTCGCTCCGGCGGAAAATGAATCCACCATCGTCACCATGACCGCCAGATTTCGCCCCAGCGGCTTGCTGGGATTGGCCTATTGGTACAGCGTCCTACCGCTGCACGGACTGGTCTTTCCCGTCATGTTGCGGGGGATCAAACGCGACGCCGAATCGAACTCGGTATGATGGTGGGATCTATCGCCGTCCATCATCCGATTTCCCCCCACGCCCGCGAGGCCGCCACCATGATTCTGCGATCCGCTACGTTCGTTCTCTTGATGCTCTCCGCCATCTCCCTCTCGGCCGGCGATTGGGTGTCCTTGGTCGGCGCCGATTCCCTGGACGGCTGGACGAAGGTCGGCGGAGAGGCAAGCTATCACTTGAACGATGGCGTGATCACCGGCAAAACGGGTCCGGGCAAGAACACGTTCTTGACCAAGGGACCCTACGCAGATTTCGAGTTGGAGTTCGAGGTCAAGTGCGATCGCGAACTGAACTCGGGGGTGCAAATTCGCAGCCACCTTTATCCCAAACCAACGCCCCAGGAATCGAAACCTGATCGAATCCGCGAACAAGGCGAGATGTACGGCTACCAGTGCGAGATCACCGGGAAAACAAATGGGGCCAACGGATGCTCCGGGAACTTCTGGGACGAAGGCCGCCGGACGAAATGGCTGGACGAATCCGTCAACGCGGAAGAAAAACAGGCCGTTTACAAGCCCGGTCAGTGGAATCAATTTCGCATCGTCGCCAAAGGCAATCGGATCCAGAGCTTCGTCAACGGGGTTCCCGTCGCCGACTTCACCGACGACCGTGATGCGGAAGGTCTAATCGGTCTGCAAGTCCACTCGATCAAGAAAGGGAGCGGCCCCTACCAAGTTTCCTGGCGCAACATCCGAATCCGTGAGCTGTAGGCTCGGAGAGCGAAGCCCGAAACGTGCCGCTTCGTCACAGATTGTCTTGATCTGGCCTCGGATTCCATTGCGGATCGCAGGGGTATTCGGGCTGACAACATCACACTGTAACGTTTGGGTACCTGATGAGCCCGACAGTTTTTGCTGTCGCCTGAACGGGTGTGCGTTTTCCGAAGAGAAAAGACAATCGACGGAATTTTTCTCACGGATGCGAACCCATGCTTCAATCACTCACCCCCAAATTCATTCGGCCCAAATTCGTTGCACTCGTATTGGGGCTGGCGGCCGCCACCACCGGCTCAGCCTCGGTCGCTGATGCCGGCGGCCTTGGACTGTTCAACCGATCCGCCTGTGACGCCGGATGTGTCATGCCCTCCTGCGACGCGGCCTGCTGTGACAGTGCTTGCGGCGACTCGCTGTGTTGCGACGCGGCCGACTGCAGAGGCCTCGGTTGCGACGGATGTGTCAGCTGTGTCGCCGACTGCTGTGACGCAGGCTTGCTGGGCGGTCTGATCAAACCTAGCGATCGTTGCTTCGACGACTTTGTCAGCCCGATGATCAACTTCGTTCACTTCGAAGACCCACGTACCCTCACCGAACTCCGTCCGATCTTTGTCAATCACTGGGTTCCCGAACGGATCGGCAACAACATTCCCGCCGGCGGATCCATCCAGTTGCTGGCCATGCAATTCCGCATCGCGCTGACCGAACGACTTAGCCTGATCGGAGTCAAAGACGGCTACATTTGGGACAACACCAACGGAGCGTTGGACACGCTGTTGGATGACGGTTGGGCTTCGGTCACGGCCGGTTTGAAATACAACATTCTCCGAGACACGCAAAGCGGCACGATCGCCTCGATCGGGGGCACGTATGAATTGCCAGGCAGTCGTGACTCCTTGCAAGACATTGCCGACGGGGAATTCCACCTGTTCGCCACCGGTGGCCAACGGCTGATGTGCGGCAAAGCCCACCTGATGTCGGCCTTCGGCTGGCGCGTTCCCAGCGACGGGTTCCTGCAATCGGAATCGATCCACTGGTCCAACCACTTCGACCTCAAGCTGACCGAGAAAACCTACTTCGTCACCGAAGTCGCTTGGTGGCACTGGATCGACAGTGCCGAGGGCGGTGCTGCACTGGGTGTTGCCGGACAAGACCTGTTCAACTTGTCCACCAGCGACGTAACCGGCAACGATTTGGTCACGCAAAACGTCGGCTTGAAATTCAAACCCAACGCCAAGACGGAATGGGGCGTCGCGTACGAATTCCCGTTGACCGAATTCAAAGACGTGATCGAAGGCCGGCTGCAAACCGAGTTGATTGTTCGGTATTAGGCTCTGTCCCCAATTCCGTCAGAGGGCGCGTCGGAGTCTCGCGATCACCGCGCAGGTACTCGTCGAAGAATCCGACGATCCGTTCTCGGTATTCCATGGGATCTTCACCGAACAAATCAACGTGTTCAGCTCCATCGACCAACCACAGCCGTTTGGGTTCTGCTGCGACGGAAAACATCGCTTGTGTTTCTGACGCGGTGGTGTGCAGGTCGTCGGATCCCGACGCGACGCAAACCGGGCATCCGACGTCCGGCAGATGGTCGATGGGGCGCAACTGCTGCGGCGAAAACCCCAAGCGGGGTTGCAATTGCAGCAGCAGAATCGTCGCGGGAATCGTCGAAAGCGGGCCAAGCCTGGCGGCGACACGATTGTGGATGGCGTCATGAATGTTCGGATAAACAGATTCCAGCACCAGCGCGTCGATCTTCAACGGCGACGCCAGAAGCGCCGCGGCGCCACCAAGCGAAACACCGATCACGCCGATCGGTTCATTCGGGTGTTCGCGTCGTGCGAATTCAACCGCGGCACGAACGTCGTGTTGTTCGAGGTATCCGACGGTGATGGTGTCTCCAGGACTCTCGCCGTGCGCCTGGAAATCGATCATCACCGTCGCATACCCGGCGTCATGCAGCATTCGCGCGCGGTCCAACATCGACAGACGCGAACCATGGATCCCGTGCAGCAACACGATTACACCGTTTCCGTCATTCGGCCTTGTCTGCCAACCCGAGACCAACGACCCCGAATCGCTTTTCACAACGAACGCGGTCGCGTTCAATTCACGTGGCGGATCGCCGATGACACGAGGGCTCGGCGCGACGAGTGCGCCGGCGACAAACCAAGACGCGACCAAGCCCGTCACCACCAAACATGACGCGGCGATCATCGCCCGGCGGATCATTCGTCTTCGTCGCATCAGTGACCTCAAAGTTCCGTCTCCCCTGCCCAGCAAAACCACAATCGCCATCGCATCACCGCGGCGACCAATATTCTATACCAACTCGAATCGACAGAGACGGTTGTCTCATCCCTGCTTTCGTTACCGGCAACGGTCGATTGGATGTCATCGCCGAACCGTTTGATGTCGTGCTCCGCTGTACGACTTGGCCATCCGCTTCATGGACCATTCGCGTCTGTATCCGAATGAGCATCAGAAACAATGCGGACGCGCGGCAGAAGAACGCGGAGTTCGGCGAGTTGCGAGTCGTTCAGAAACGACCATTCGGTAAAGTGGATTGATTGCAACTTCGGCAGTTCAGCAAGCGGCGTGAAGTCAATCTCGTCGGCCATCTCGATGTTGACATGGAGATTGCGAAGCGACACCATCCCGACAAGCGGGTCGAGGGTGGTAAGTTCGTCGCAATCAAAGATAACCGCCGTAACAGGATTGAATGCGTCAATGCCGAACGCACGAATGAGGATGTCGGGAACAACGAGCTCCGAATCGGTTTCGTACCATTGCGTGTCGCGTCCGTATCCGTATTGGAATAGGCTATGCCCTCGTTGTGCCGAGACCCATTCGCGAGCCTGCCTCTGCATCCGGGCACGACGCAGTGGGACCGCGATACAAACAGCGATCAACAGCGTGGCAAGCAGCAGAGTTCGGATCGAGTAGCGTTTCAAAGCTTGGAGCCGGACAGCGTTGGAGATCAATTCATTCGGATAACGTATTGCGATCGATCCGCGAATCCAGAAGCACGGGGACAGATCGGGCGCCCGAACTTTAACGGCCCACAAGTGGGCCGGCGATGGAACTCGATTAGAACGGATCGTGGCAAGCGGTGCCAGTGTTTTCATTCCGGCCGAATGTGTGTCCAGTGGCAGTCCCACGATCCGGTCCAGCCTCGGACTTCTGCGCACGATGAACGCCCGCTAAAACGCAGCTCATCTTAATTGATCACAGCAAGTAGCTGGAAGTCAGCGCAGCGCCACCTCCGGACCACGCCCCCGGCCCTCCCAACGCCCCCGGACGGGCTCCCAGGGTCACGCCAGCGGCGTGCCACATCAAAGCTCGGGGTCGCGTTAACGCACACT
>NZ_JBFHKV010000266.1:0-8825 GCF_041595215.1 Stieleria sp.
AGAGGCTTCCGCTTGAGTCTACGCCAGGATTTCGTTGACAACCCGTGCCGGTTCGACACCGGTCAGCCGGGCGTCCAAGCCTTGGAATTTGACAGACAGGCGGTGGTGGTCAATGCCCATCAAATGTAACAACGTCGCGTGGAAGTCTCGCACGTGAACGCCATCGGCAACCACATTGTAGCCGAACGGACAGGTTTCGCCGTGATTGACGCCGGGCTTCACGCCGCCGCCGGCCATCCACATGGTGAAGCAACGCGGATGATGGTCACGTCCGTAATTGGTCGCGGTCAACGTTCCTTGAGAATAATTCGTCCGTCCGAACTCGCCGCCCCAGATCACCAACGTGTCGTCCAGCAATCCTCGCTGCTGCAGGTCTTGCAGCAGTGCGGCGGACGGTTGATCGGTGTCCCGACATTGGGTCTTCATGCCACCGGGGATGTTTCCGTGGTGGTCCCAGCCCTGGTGGTAAAGCTGAATGAAGCGAACGCCGCGTTCGGCCAACCGCCTGGCCAACAGACAGTTGGCGGCGAACGACCCGGGTTTTGAAACGTCGGGCCCATAAAGATCTTTGACGCTTTGCGGTTCGTCGGCAAGGTTGGCGACATCCGGAACGCTCGATTGCATTCGATACGCCATCTCGTATTGTTCGATTCGCGTCGCCAGTGCGGGGTCACCCAATCGATCTTGTTCCAGCTGGTGCAAATCGTTGAGCCGATCGAGCATGTTGCGTCGGCTGCCCGCCGAAATACCAGGCGGATTGGACAGGTACAACACCGGCTCTTTGCCCGAGCGAAACTGAACGCCTTGATAACGTGCGGGCAGAAACCCCGAGCCCCACAACCGTGAATACAGTGGCTGGCCGCCTTTGCCCTTGGTCACCAACACAACAAAGGTCGGCAGGTTGTCGTTCTCGCTACCCAGGCCATAGTGCAACCAGGAACCGATGCTGGGTCGGCCGGAGAGCTGGTTGCCGGTTTGCAAAAACGTGATCGCCGGATCGTGGTTGATCGCTTCGGTGTACATCGATTTGATCACCGCGATCTGATCGACCTGCTTGGCCATGTGCGGCATCAACTCGCTGACCCAGGTGCCGTTTTCGCCGTGCCGATTGAACTTGTACATCGAACCGGCCAGCGGCAAAATCGCTTGATTACCCGACATGCCCGTCAAGCGTTGGCCTTGGCGAACCGAGTCCGGCAACGGTTCACCCTGTTTCTCATTGAGCAGCGGTTTGTAGTCCCAGGTTTCCAGCTGCGAGGGTCCGCCGGCTTGAAACAAGTAAATCACTCGTTTGGCTTTCGGTGCGTGGTGGGTCGGATTGACCACTCCGCCGCTGGGGATGCCGGGACCGTGCGAGCCGGCTGGGGCGGCGCCGGCAAGATCGCGTTGCAGCATGTGCGCTGCGGCGATCCCTCCGAACCCCATGCCAAACTGTTGCAGCCAGTGTCGTCGTGTGGTTGAAAAGTCCATGTCGTTACCGCTCATTTATCGGAGCATGATGGATTCGTCGTAGGCAAACAGGGCTTGAACCACGATGGTCGTCGCCGCCACATCCGTTCGCTCGGCCGCATCTTGCAGCGGCTGAGCGCCGACGTTGAGGAACTCGTCGGCGAGAGAATCGTTCTTCGAAAAATACGTCTGTTGTTCGTGATACAACTGGTTGATCACCTCTCGTTCACCGTCATTGGGTGGACGGCTGAGAACTTTGCGGAACAGTTCGTTCCAGCGTGCATCGTGGTCATCGGGATGCGTTTGCACCAAGGATTCCGCCAGCACACGTGACGCTTCGACGTATTGGGGGTCGTTTAGGAACACGAGTGCCTGCAGCGGCGTCGTCGTCAGCTCGCGTCGGGGCGTGCAGCTTTCGCGGCTGGTCGCATCGAGCGTCAACATCGTCGGCGGCGGTGCGGTCCGTTTCCAAAACGTGTACAAGCTGCGTCGGTACAGCCCGTCGCCCGTCGATTGGTTGTACGACTTGCCGGTGCCTGATTCTCGCCAAAGACCTGCCGGTTGGTACGGCATCACGCTGGGTCCGCCGATCTTTTTGACCAGCAATCCGCTAGCCGCCAGTACGGTGTCACGCAGCTGCTCGGCGGAGAGTCGATGCTTGGGGCCGCGAGTCAACCATGTGTTGTCGCGATCACGCTGATAAAGTTGAGGGTCGTCAACTTTGGAAGACTGGCGATACGTCGACGAAAGCACGATCTCGCGACACAGCCAATGCAGATCCCAATCGTTGTTCATCAGCGACCGAGCGAGATGGTCCAGCAACTGGGGGTGCGTGGGTGGTGTTCCTTGGGAACCAAAATCCTCCAGCGTGACGACGATGCCGCGGCCAAAGAACAGATGCCACATGCGGTTGGCGATCACCCGGGACGTCAGCGGGTTCTGCGGATCAGTCATCCACTTGGCCAACGACAAGCGGTCGCCGTCGGCCTCGGGCAAGCCGCCGGCCAACGCGGGGGTGCCGGGTGAGACTCGTTCTGTCTTGTTCGTATATTCGCCACGACCGAGTACGTGCGTCGGCGGCGCGTTTTCGTAGTGACGCATCGTCATGATTTCTCGCACCCCCGTGACAAGCTCGTTTTCGATCTCGCGAGCTTTCGCCAGTCGGCGCCGTGCCGGGGCGACGGTTTCGTCAGCGGTGAGCAATTGATGCTGCAACGCGATCTCGGGGTCGACGGCGGGAGGAGTGTTTTCAGGTTGTACGGCTGCGAAGATCGAAAGCACTTCGGCCGTCGAAAGTTCGACGTCAAAGACTTTCAGGTCATCGACGCATCCGCCGCGGAATCCGACATCACGAAAACGCGCGCCCAACGCCAGCGACACTCGATCGACATCCAGATCACCCCATTCCGTTCGTTGCCGCACGTCGCGTGTCAGTTGGTCGCGAATGACTTCCACCTCGACGGATTTTCCGTTGACGAAAATCAGCACCCCGTCGGCACGACCGCTGCCGTCGTGCGTCACCGCAAGGTGTGTCCATCGTTCGGTCGGAATCTGTTCGACCGAACGGACCCTCATCGCATTGCCGGGCCAAAAGTGGATCATCGAGAATTGCGGGTGACCGTCGTCGAGGGTCAGTTCCAACCCACGGAAGGCGGCGTCTTCGGCGGCTCGGGATTGGTGCAGCACCATCATTCGCGGCCCTTGCGATTCGGGGCGAACCCAAAGGCTGTAGGAGAATTCCGATGTCCGCCCGAACAGGGGAGCGTCTTTGCACTCGATCGCGTCGTCACCGTTACAGACGGTCGCCTTGCCGACGACGCCGTCGACCGTTCCTTCCAACGGTGAAGCGAACACGGACTCACGGGGATCGGGCAACGTTTCGATCCATTCGTCCTGGCGCGACTGCCACTCAATGCGTGCCGTTTGGATCGCGGCCTCCAGCGATGCTTCGGCTTCCGCGATCGCTTGCTTGGCCGCTTCGTGTTTCTGTTGTTGGTCACCTTCATACAACAACATCGCCGGTGTGGGTGCGGAGAAGGTGAAGTGCGAGTAGAGGCCGAGTTCGTCGATGTCGGAAAAGTACGCCGAAAGCTGATAGAACTCCTTTTGTTTGATCGGGTCAAACTTGTGGTCATGACAGCGACAACATTCCATGGTCAGCCCCAGGAATGCGGTGCCCGCCGTCGTCGTCCGGTCGGTGATGCCGGTCAAACGAAATTCTTCAGCGACACTACCGCCTTCGTTGGTTTGTCGGTGCAGTCGATTGAATGTCGTGGCCAACCGCTGAGAGACCGTTGCATTGGGGATCAGGTCGCCGGCGATTTGTTCGGTGATGAACTGGTCGTACGGCATGTTGGAGTTGAATGCTTCGATCACCCACTGCCGCCACGGCCAGACTTCCATCGGAATATCGTTTTGGTAACCGAACGTGTCCGCATACCGCGCAACATCCAGCCACATCACCGCCATCCGTTCGCCGTAAGCCGGAGATGCCAACAGACGCCCCACCACTTTCTCGTACGCATCGTCTGACGAGTCGGCCAGGAACGCGTCCAGTTCAGACAACGTCGGTGGCAGCCCGGTCAGATCGAATGTGACTCGCCGCAGCCACGTCGCCTTGTCTGCTTCTTGGTTCGGCCGGAACCCTTTTTCCCGATGCTTCTGAGCCACGAAGGGGTCGACGGAGGTCCGCGGCCAATCATCCGCCGACTCTGGAATCGCAATCGTCTCGGGCAGCGGTTCGAACGACCAATGCTTTTGGTATTCACCGCCCTGACGAATCCACTCCGCGAGCAACTCCTTTTGTGCCGCCGTCAGCGTCTTGCCGGTTTCCGGTGGCGGCATCAGCATGTCCGGATCCTCCGACACGATTCGCTCGATCAACAGACTTTCGTCCGGTTCCCCTTCGACGATCGCACCGTAGTCCAACGCGGGCTCACGTTGATCCAGCCTCAGATCGGCGGCACGGGTTTCTTCGTCCGGACCGTGGCAGGCGAAACAGTATTCCGACAAGATCGGGCGGATCTGCGAATTGAACGAGATCGGCGTCTGACACCATGCGGCCGGGCCGCCCCCGAGGGCCAGGGCCAAGCAGGCAGCGATGGTAAGATTTTTCAGTGCAACCATGTCGCAAGGATGAGGGGAAGGAAATGGCGGGAGGGCGTAGGGGAGCCTTTCATTATCGCAGTTTTTGACGGCGGGTCTTGTACCTGCTTGGATGGATTTTGGTACGATTTGCCGATGGCAAAGACATCCCCCCCGACCACCGGCAAGGCATTCCGCGATGCCTTTCTGAGGCAAAACCCGGGTGTCCGCAGTGTCACCGAACTGTTCGAGTCGCTGCCGCTGGTGCTCTTTTACGCCAAGGACAGCCAACAGCGCTACATCGCGGTGAATCCCCGCACCCTGACGGATGTATTCGGCTTGACCGATGTCGAAGAGCTTTACGGACGCACCGACAGCGAATTTCAACCGCCGGCGTTGGCCGACGCCTACCACGCCGAAGACCGCCGCGTGATGCAATTAAAACGCACGATTCCGAATCAGGTCTGGCTGGTGCCACACGTCCGCGGTACGCCGCAATGGTATGTTTCGACCAAGACGCCGCTGTTCTCTGCCGACCAAGAAGTGATCGGGATCGCCGGTGCGATGTACCCGATCGCGACCCCCGCCGAAGAAGCCTCGTTCTTCAGTGAATTGGCACCCGCGATTCGGTTCATCGATGAGCATTATGCAACGACCCTCTCGATGAAGGCGTTGGCCGCGATGACCGGTTTGTCGACGTCACAATTCAACCATCGCTTTCGTAGCGTGCTGCGAATGTCACCGACGGAGTACATTCTGTCACGACGCATCCAAGAGGCGCGAGACCGATTGACGCGGACGTCCGAATCAATCACCAACATTGGAGTCGAAGTCGGGTTCTTTGATCAGAGTCACTTCACCAAACGATTTCGCCGTTTCACCGGCATGACACCGTTGGCCTATCGCAAACGATTTCGGTCACGGTGAATGGCCGACAGGTCGTCGGATGTCTTCAAGGATCAGGTACAGACAGGGGACCAGGACCAGGATGATGGCGGTGGCGAACAGGATGCCGAACCCGAGCGAGATCGCCATCGGGATGATGTATTGGGCTTGCAAAGAGTCTTCGAAAATCAGCGGCATCAACCCGCCGAAGGTGGTCAGCGTCGTCAACAGGATCGGGCGAAATCGCCGCAGCCCGGCTTGAGAAATCGCTTCAAACGCCGAGCGACCTTCCACACGTCGGCGGTTGGCGTAGTCGATCATGATCAACGAGTCGTTGATCACCACGCCGGACAGGGCGATCACGCCCATCAGACTGACCAGCGACAAGTCATAGCCGAGCAGGATGTGGCCGAGCACCGCGCCGACGATCCCGAACGGAATCGCGACCAACACGATCAAGGGTTGAACGTAACCGCGAAACGCGATGGCCAACAACGAATAGATCACCGCCAGGGCAAGACCGAACGATCCCCAAAGCGAAGCGGTCGCCTGGCGCATCTCCGCGTCACTGCCTTCGAAACTCCACGTGATGCCGGGGTAGTCGGCGCGCAACCGGGGCAACGCTTCGGTGCGCAGCGCTTCGATCACTTGAGTCACCGCGCGTTTGGGTTCGACATCCATCGACACGTTGATCACCCGTCTTCCGTCGCGGCGATCGATCGATCGAAAGGCCAGCGATTGCTCGAGTTCCGCGACGTCCAGCAGCGGCACTTCGGCCCCCGACGGCGTGCGAATGATCATGTCTTCCAGGTTGTAAATGTCTTCACGCTGGTCCTCGGGCAACTTGACGCGGACTTCGATTTCATTGGTGCCGCGCAACAGCCGCAGCGCCAGTGAACCGAAGAACGCGCCGCGAAGCTGTTCGCCCAATTCTTCGTCAGTCAGCCCCAGCGCGCGGCCTTCGGGGCGGAGCCGAAAGTCGTATTGAACCTTGCCCTTGTTGTAGCTGTCGCTGACGTCGCGGACGTTGGCAAAGCTTTCACATCGCTCAACCAAGGCTTGCGATGCCTTTTCCAACACGCCGATGTCGCTGTGGCTGAGGTCGATGCTGATCGCGCGACGAGCCCCGCCGGGACCTCGTTCGGCTTCAAAGGTCACTTGGCTGACGCCCGGCAAGTCGCCGATCGATTCACGCCACAATTCGATCACTTCACCGGCGGTCATGTCGCGTTGATCCGGCGGCTTCATCACGATTTCCACATCGATAAAGCTCTCTCCACGGACGTTGGTCTTGATGCCCTCGGCGACTTTGTACAGGTCGTGCTCTTCGAACATCCGCAGACTGGCATCGGTCACGGCCTTGGCGATTTCGGCGGCTTGGGCTTGCGTGGTCCCGACCGGCATTCGCACGCCGGCTTCGATTTCATCGGCAGAGACTTCGGGCATCAGGATCATGCCCATGTGGGAACTGGTGGCGTAGCCGCCGACGACCAGAAACAGACCCAGCGCGGTCGAGGCGGTGATGTAACGGAATCGCAAACAACCCAGCAACACGGGACGGAACACCACTTCGACGACGCGATTGAACGCCCGACCGAATGCCTGTTGGCCGCGGTGCAGCGTGGCGCCCAAGCCACGGCCTTTTCGTCCGCCGGCACGGGCATGCGCCAGGTGTGCGGGCAAAATGAACAGCGATTCAACCAGTGACAGGGACAGCACCAAGATCACGACGATTGGCAACGGCCCCCAAAACTTGCCGGTCTCCCCGGGGATAAACATCAGCGGGACAAAGGCCACGATGTTGGTCAGGATGCTGAAGACGACCGGACCGGCGACCTCGCGGGTCCCGTCGATCGCGGCTTGCTCGTCGTCGTCGCTTTCCTGTCGTTTTTCGTAGACGTTTTCGCCGACCACCACCGCGTCGTCGACGACGATGCCCAACACAACCAAAAACCCGAACAGCGAAATCATGTTGATGCTGACGTCGGCCAGGGGCAGCAACAAGATCCCGCCGATGAACGAGACGGCCATGCCCATCATCACCCAAAACGCGAGCCGCATCTCAAGAAACAACGCCAGAATCAACAGCACGATACAGACCGCCATCACCGCGTTTTTCAACACCAGATTCAAGCGGCGACGAAACTCTTCGGCGTTGTTGCGATCGATCCGCCACTTCACGCCCGGTGGCAACACGCCTTCAAAGTCTCGCATCGTCTGATGGACCGCATCGGCAACATCGGTCGGCGACTGGGAACCGGTGCGAAAGATGTCCAGTTCCACCGACGGCGTCTGGCTGAACTGGGAATGAAAGCCGACTTCTTCGAATCCGTCACGGATCGTGGCGATGTCACCGAGGGTGACGGCCGGACCGTCGCGGCCGGAGACGATTTCCATGGCCGCAAATTCGTCGGCCCACTGCTTGCGAGCCTTCACCCGCAACAAAATCTCTCCGCCACTGGTTTGCACCGAACCGGCCGCCACATCCTGGCTGGACGTTCGGATGATGTCCGCCACGTCGGGCAGCGTCAGCCCGTACTCGCGCAGCCGTTGACGCGGGATCTCGACGTGCGTGACGTAAGCCGGCACCCGTCGCAGTTCGACTTGTGTGATCTGGTCGTGAGCTTGCAACTGGTCCCGCAGCTGTTCGGCCAACTTGCGCAGGGACCACACATCGATGGGGCCGTAGATCGCCACCTGCATCGCTTCGCGCTGTTCGGACTGCAAGCGGACTTCGGGCTGTTCGATCTGATCGGGAAACGTGCGAATCCGGCTGACCGCTTGCTCGATGTCCTGGAACGCTTTCATCCGTTGCTGGCCGGCGACGATTTCGATCAGCACTTCGCCCCGACCTTCCCGTGCTTCGCTGGTGATTTCGCGGATGCCTTCGACCGATCGTACGGCGCCCTCGATCGGGCGCAAGATTCCCTGTTCGACCTCTTCCGGCGCGGCACCGGGATAGTCGACGCTGACTTCGACGATGTCCAGTTCGAATTGTGGAAAGACTTCCTTCTGGATCACGGCGGCCGACCAGACTCCGCCACCGAGCAGAATGATCATCAGCAGATTGGCCGCGATCGAATTGCGTGCCATCCAAGCGATCGGCCCAGCTGTCGACGGGCGGGCGGGCGACGCTGGAGTCGCCAAGTCCGGAGCCGCCGTTTTTGGATTCACCGCAGGCTGCTTCACGGGGCCGACTCCCCACCGATGATTTCCTCGGGATCCGAGGCGTCGTTGATCTTGCGCAGCCCGACGCCGTCGGCAACGGTCGCCAGCGTGGTCACGACCACTTCGTCGCCGTCTTCCAGACCGCTGCGAATGTAGGCGTAGTCGGCGTCGCGAAACACGATGTCGGTTTGTCGGATCTCTAACATTTCGTCTTTCATCACCCAGACCGTGTCGCTATC
>NZ_JBFHKV010000267.1:0-8823 GCF_041595215.1 Stieleria sp.
CTTCGTTTCGCAGCCCAGTGCGGTGGCCATCTCCCGGGCCGACTGAAATCGTTTTGCCGGATCTCGGTCCATGGCTTTTCGCACAACACCGGCAAACGGTTCTGGCAATTCACTGACGTCGACTTCGCCCTTGAGATGTTTCATCAAAATCTCACCGACACTTTCTCCGACGAACGGAGGCTTGCCGGTCAGCATTTCGAACAGCATGACGCCCAGCGCGTACAGGTCGACGGTTTTGTCGTACCGTCCCATGCTGATCTCCGGCGCCATGTAGTGCACGCTTCCCACGGTCATCGTATGACCGCTGGCGTGACTGACCGTGATCACTTTGCTCAAACTGTAATCGCCGATTTTGACGATGCCGTCTTCAAAGAAAATGTTGTGCGGCTTCAAATCCCGGTGCACGATCCCGGCATCATGCAGGTAGTCGATTCCTCTGGCCAATTCGCGAACAAAGAACAACGCTTGCTCGGGCGTAATGCCCTCCGGCGAGGCGTCCAAGATTTCACGCAGCGACGCACCCGAGACGAACTCCATGATCACCCAGGGCGTTCCATCGAGTCCCTCTTTGACATCGAAAATCATCACCAGATTGGGCGACTTGAGATTCATGCAGTGGCCGATGCCGCGCAGCTCGATGTCTTCGTAATTCTGCACCGCTTTCAAGGCGACTTCGCGGCCGGCATCGCTGGTGGCAAAGTAGACTTCGCCGAATCCGCCACGGCCGAGGGCGTGCCCGATCGTGTAACCCTCCAGTGGCCGATCGCCCGGTTGATAGTGAAAAGCTGCCATGCGGCGATCCTACGACAAATGGATTTGATTGAGTGTAAACCGCGTCTCGCCGAGCAAGACCGAGCGATCGGCTTCCAACTGGTGGACCTCGCCACCGGATCCGGCGTACTTGATCGCGTAACCGTCCGCAGCACGAAAAACGACGATCGGGCGTTCGCAACCGGAAATCGAAAAGTGTCCGCCCCGCGGGGAAAACAGCAATGAATCCGCCATCAGGGCCGCACAGCGAATCTCTCGCTTGGCCAGCCCCGCACCGGACAGCTGCAGCACCGCCGACCCGCTCGCCGGCACCGGCTTGCGAAACTTCAATCGACCGCGTCGCCCGAAACCGATCGAGTCGCCGTTTGCCAGCAGTCGGCGTTTCGTCGGCTGGTCATTGACACCAAATTCGGCTTCCGACTCGGCAAAATAGTCATCGCCCGCCCGGCGGATGAACAAGGCTGCCGAAGGGCCTTCGGTTTGCAGCGGCAGATCGTAGCGTTGGGATCGGGAAGAGGAACCGACCGTAATCCGATCGGCATCGAGCAACAAGACCGCCCCTAGCCCATCCACCCGCAATACCCAAGCCCCGAAACAGGTGTCCGGCACCTTATTGGGAGCTTGGGGGGAATGAGGGGCGGAGGTAGTGAGTGGGAGGCTGCCGTCGAGTAGTCCCAGCGGGCCCGATCGCACGTTGGCGGCGTGACGGGACAGTTCCGCGAGGGTCTGGCGCGTCTCGGAAATCCATCGCGTTGGGCCGACGACCTGGCCGACCAGGGCCAACTGATGATCGGCATCGGTGTACTTCCCCTGGCCAATCCGCTCCAACGCGGTGATGCATCGATTGAGACTGGTTCGAAGTTCATCCAGACGAGCATCGGTCGGTGCCAGCTGGAGTGCCTCGCGCAAACATGCGGCGGCGCGATCCAATCGACCGCTTTCCAGGTCGCCGACGACGCGTTGGGCAATCTGAGGAATTATCGCATTGAGCTTTTCGGCCACCAGATGATGGCGTCGGACATCGGCATCAAGCGACTGAAGGATCGCGATTGCGGTGCTCCAATCGTCTGAATCCATCGCCCGCTCGATCCGAGTGGCTGCATCGACCGCCAAATGGCGTTTGCGTTCGATTTCGGCGGCGAGCCTGGAATGGGATGGACCGGTCGGCAAAAGATTTTGTCCCAAAGTGAAGTGCCCCAACTGAGCTTGGATTTTAGCTGCTTGGGAGGAATCTTGCTCTGTGACGTCCCGCGAATGCTGCTCTGACTGCATTCGATTGATTTGCTCAGCCAAATCAGCGACTTGCTCGGTTCGCCCGGCCAGCATTTGTGCTTTGTCACAGTCGGCTCGGGCATCGCCGTAGCGTTGTTGCGCAAGATGCTGTTGTGCACGGCAGACCAGTTTCTCAATCAGCACGTCCGTGAGACGTTGTCCCTCGCGATACTCTCGCTGTGGCGTCGCCATGAGTCGGTCAAACGCTTCCTCCAAACGCCCTGCAGCGATCACGGTTGCGATACGTTTGAGTTGAACAGGAAGCACGGTGCGGGTGTCCCATGAAGGGAGAGGCGGACGGGAGGAACGAGCGGCTGGGGCGGGATCTTTGCGGCTGGGAAATTGCTCAGCGATGACCAACGACCCTCCCCTCGCTTCGCTCGACCCTCCCGCACACGGGAGGGTGATACAAGCTGTTTGGGCACCAATGTCTGGCAGACCGGTGACGTCGATTCCGTCGGAGCACATCACTCGGTTTCAACGGTCACCATCGTTTTTGCGTCTTGGCCGTCGCCGAAGTACTCGTCGAACTCCGCCAGGACCTGATCTTCACTTTGATCCTGGTCGATCAGGTCGATGGCGAAGACGTCTTGTTCGTGATCCAAGACACGTTTGGCAACCGCCAGTCGCATTTCGATCTGCTGCAACAACTGATCGGCTTGGGACAGTTGGCTGCCGTCGACGTGGATACCGGATTCCAACTTGGACGCTTGAACCAATCGAGCTTGCGCGGCCAGCGACTCGACCTGCTGTTCCAATTCGGCTTTCCGGTGTCGCATCGAATCCAAGGACGCCAGCGCCGCGGCCAGCGACTCCTCGCGTTTTTCCAGTAGGCGTTCCTTGCTGGCCAGCGCGAGTTGTCCGGTTTTGTAACGGTCCAGCCGCCTGGAGAGTTGTTCGGTGATTTGGGAACGGGTCCAATTGCGGCCGCCGGCTTGGAAGGACACGGTTTGCGTCCGCAACTGTTCACGCAATTGGGAGAGCGTTGCCTGTTCGTTTTCCAGACGTTTTTCGGTTTCCGAAACATCTCGCTGAAGTGCCGCGATCTCGACTTCTTCCTGTGCGATGGTTCGCACTTGGGCCTGCAAATCGGGCAAGATGGCTTCGATCAGATCGCGGGCGCGTCGCAGTTCGAATTCGACAGGGACGTGCTCGTTGACCGAATCGCGAACCGATCGGGCCGACGTGCGGACATAACTGAAAAAACCGGGCCCCAGCAACAGCACGCCGCCGATCAGGACCGCCAGGAATGCGGCGACGGAATATTTGACCGCTCGTAACATGACAACCAACCTTCAAAGAGGGAATGCGACCTGAAAATGACCGATTGCACGGTCCTCAACAGGGCAGTCGTTGGTTTGCGAAAAATGTGACAGAGAAATTGAAAAAGTTTTTTGCCGCCGCCGATCGGCCCTCCGGTGACCACCGATTCGGCATCCTGTAAATCACCGATCGCGATTCCGGTGCTGCCAGCGTTCTGCGACGATCGCGCATTCCGGGTGGATGTGTCGATTAAAAATTGATCCGTTACACTGCGGCACGTGACGCCCCGCTGACACGTGATCACCTAGCCGGACGCAACGACACTGCCGCGGCGGTGCATTTAGAAACTCGACCCCCGATTGCAAACGATGGCCTTTCTCAAGCGTATTCACCCAACCCCGCCGACGCGGGGCGGCCTGCGAGGGGCTCTGCTGTTGGGCTCCTTGCTGGTGCTGCATGGGTTACCGGGATGTGGGTCGGCCGGTTCGGATGGGGCGAACGATGCTCTGTCGCCGGTCCGCCATGCGACCGACGGCGCCCCGAGCGAGACTGGCGATGACTCCGGCGGTCGACAACACGATGCGTCGCAAGCGTCGCTGTCCGATGGCGACGATGGTTTGGCCGCAGCCAAAGCGGCGTGGCGAGCGGGGGATCTGGATGTTGCGTTCAACTTGTTATCGAAGCACTTGATCAAAACGCCGGAGGATCCCGCGACGTTGCTGCTTGCCAGCCAAGTCGAACTCGCACGGGGCAACCGATCGACCGCGATCGAACTGGCCGAGGCCATTGATCCCAAGTCACCCGAGGCCGGCGAGGCGACGAAGTTCCTGGTGCAGCAGTCCATTGAAGCGAGCCGACCCGAAGACGCGATCGATCGGCTGATCAAGGCGTTGGACCAAAATCTCACGTCGCCCGACCAGACAGTCCAATGGCGGCATCAGCTTTGGGCACTACTCAATCGCACCGGACGTCGCCAAGAAGCATCCGCTCATGCGGATGTACTCTGCCGATCCGGCCATTTCAACCGTGCGCTGTTGATTTCGTTGTTGCGTCGAAACGAATCCTATCCGATGGCGCTGAAGGACAAGGCGCCGCAAAGCGTTTTCTATCCGGGGTTGGGACTGGCACGCTGGCATTTTTCGCAAGGGGAATTCGAACAGGCCCTGGACCAATTACAGAACCCGGTTCCCGCAACCTTTCCGCCCGCAGCCAAAGCGCTTGTCGGACGACTGTTGGCCGAGACTCAAGCGACCGAGCCGTTCGTCCAATGGTATTCCCGTTGCGATGACGCGACGATGCAGTTCAGTGATTATTGGGTGGCCTTGGGGATTTACTTCTATGATCAGCATCAATTCCAGGCGTCCGCCCGAGCATTGCTGGAAGGGATCGCGATTGATCCAACCGACGATGACGCCTGCCACCGATTGTCACGCGTTCTGGCGGCGTTGAATCGAGCGGAAGACGCCGCGGTGATACGGGAGCACGCGATTCGCGTCGCGGTGCTAAGAGCCGTCGCCAAGCAACTCGCAGTGCAGCCGACCGATCCCGATCTGGTCGAGACGCTGCCCGAAAAACTTCTGACACTCGGCAGGCCTTTCGAATCCATCGGTTGGGCGCTGCTGGACGTGTCGCGCTCCAACACCGCGAAACAAAACGCGTTGCTGCAACAGCGTGAGATGTTGCGCAACCAGCCTGAGGTTTTACGGATGCCGACCGAGATCGCACTCGCGGAAATCGATCGCAACGAGTTTGCCATGTCCGAGGCGATCGACGCATTGGCTGCAGCGGCGTCCTCGTCGACCATCGCTGACCGATCGGCTCTGGCGGGCGACAAACGGAGTGAAACGCCGCAGGCCATTCCTGCTGCGGCGCCGGCCCCGACACTGGAAAACGTTGCGGCGCAGGTCGGCATCGATTTCCAGTGGTATCACGCGGCCGAGATCGATCTGGCATCGATACCGCTGCACCAAATGATGGGCGGTGGGATCGCCGTGTGCGACTATGACCTGGACGGGGATCCGGACGTTTATTTCGGTCAAGGTTCCGGTGATCCGCCGAGTGGGCGGAGCACGCGTTCGAATCAGCTGTATCGAAACCTGGATGGGCATTTCACGAACGTCACGACGGATTCCGCCGTCGAAGATGATCGGTATTCCACCGGCATTGCGGCTGGTGATGTCAACCAAGATGGCTTTCCCGACCTGTTCCTCGGTGCCTTGGGGGACAACCGGTTGTTGCTTAACTGTGGAGATGGAACCTTTCGCGATGCGACCGCGGCGCTCGGCACGTGCAGTCCCCAATTCACCAGCTCGGTCGCCATTGCTGATTTGACCGGCGATGCGATTCCGGAATTGTACGAATGTGTGTACGTGGAAATGGAAGGGGGTTTTCGGCTTCCCGAACGAGATCCGCAGGGACGTGAGCTGGTGCCGAATCCGAACGACTTTTTTGCCGAAGCAGATCGCTGGTATGCGGGACGTGGTGACGGTCGTTTTGAATTGAGAGAACTGGACCGCAGCCAGATCGAACCGGGGACGTCGTTGGGATTGGTCATCACCGATATCGATTCCGACGGACAGAACGATGTGTTTGTCGCCAACGATGCACGGCCGAATCACTTGCTGATGCATTTTGGCGAGCCGCCGGTCCGCGACGTCGCCGTACTCAAAGGACTTGCGTTCGGTTTTCGAGGTTACAGCAATGCCTGCATGGGGATTGCCACCGGAGACTTCAATCGGGATGGGCGTTTTGACTTGGCAATCACCAATTACGCCGACGAACCGAACAACCACTTTCTGCAAGGCGACAGCGGAGTGTTCAGTGACTTTGCCACGCGATACCAAATCAATCAACCGAGCGAACCCTATGTCGGGTTTGGAATCAAAGCGATCGACCTTCATCGCAACGGTTGGCTCGATTTCTTCGTCACCAACGGACATGTGTTTGATCAGCGCGACCGCGGCAAGCCGTTTCAGATGCCCCCGCAGGTGCTGCTCAATCAGGCGACGAAGTTTGTCGCCAGTGACGTCACCGACTCTTCGGGATATTGGCAAGGTCGCTACGTCGGACGGTCACTGGCCAAGATTGACTTCGATGGAGATCACGATGTTGATTTCCTGGTCGGGCACCTGGACGCACCGGTTGCACTGCTGGCCAACAAAACCGAACGGATTGGAAACGGGATCCAACTGGAACTGGTCGGAACGCACAGCGAACGTGACGCGATCGGCACCCGCGTGGTCGTGACTGCGGCGGGGCAGACGTGGACGGACTGGGTGACGGCCGGAGATGGCTACTTTTGCTCTGACGAACCGGTGTTGGACTTCGGCATTGGCAGCGCCGAGCGGATTGATGCAATCGAAGTGCACTGGATCTCCGGACACCGTCAGGTGTATCGCGATCTCGCGGTCAACCAACGACTTTTGCTCGTCGAAGGCTGTGACGAGCGATATGTGCGGGACGGCACAGTTCGTGTCGGACACTGATCCGCCCTCCCACGTCCCACCACACCAGGGCGTTTCCCGGGCAATTCAAGCAATACTTTCGGGGGGTTTAGATCGTTCTCCCTGCTCATTTTTCTAGATTTTTTTGAAAGAACGTGCCCATTTGCACGTGTGCCGGCCTCAGCCTGCGCATACTGGCGATCGAGTTAAACGTCAGGTCAGGTTTGTCACGGTTTGTGTCACCCCCATCGTTTGGCTTTAGGGGCGTCTGATTTATCAGTGTTTGTTCTTGGTGTTTTTACTTCTTGTTGAGTGAGGTGTACATGTTTTCTCGCAAAAGGGGCTCGCGGGGTTTTACCCTGGTCGAGTTGTTGGTGGTGATTGCCATCATCGGAATTTTAGTTGGATTATTGCTTCCCGCTGTTCAGGCAGCGCGTGAAGCGGCTCGTCGAATGAGTTGCAGTAACAATTTCAAGCAGCTTGGAATTGCGATGCACAATTACCATGCGGCGTTCAAGCAACTGCCGCTGCACGGTGCCGGCACGGGGATTGGGTTGAATACCCCGAACTGGTGGCAGCAGGGCAATGACGCTAGTAAGCAGTGTCTCAGTGCTCTGGTCGGTTTGGCGCCGTTCTTCGAACAGCAAGGATTGTGGGACAACATCTCCAATCCCAGCACACAGACGGTCACGGGGGCAGCTCCGCCGTCGAACACCAATTTGACCAACCCGCAACGGTGGCCCGCGATGGGGCCGAGCCCCCGGAACTTCTCGACGAGCCCGGGCTACATTCCGTGGGCGACCGAGATTCCGATGCTGCGTTGCCCGAGTGATCCGGGTGTCGGCTTGCCCGCATTGGGACGAACGAATTACGCACTTTGCATGGGTGATTCGCCAAGTCCTTGGCACAACAGTTTCAAGAACGGAAATCTGACGGATTCGGGATCATGGGCTCACCGCGCGGCCCGGTCGGTCAATCGCGGGATATTCATGAATCGTCGCGCGTCGAAGTTTCGTGATGTGCTCGACGGGTTGGCCAACACGATTGCCATGGGCGAGATTCGGACCGATTTGGGCGACCGTGACATCCGGTCGGCCGCTTCGTGGCGTGCTCGAGGCAGTCAGGACGTCAACAACAACCCCTCGTTCTGCCGGGACGCGGATGAAATCGATCCCGACCAGCCGACCAAGTGGTGTAGCGGTGGCAATTGCACCGACCCACAACGCCTGGTCAGCGACAGCAACAGTTCACGAGGCGCCAGTTGGGCCAATTTCCGCGCGATCATCACACAGACGTTTACGGTGCTGCCACCGAACAAAGAGGTCTGTGTCGGTCAGTGGATCGATGGCCCCGGCACTTGCCCGCCCAGTAGTAATCACCAGGGCGGTGCGCACGTGCTGATGGGTGACGGTGCGGTCGTCTTCATGACCGACTCGGTCGAAGCGGGCGATCCCCGTGCCGGCGGTGTGCGGATGGGACAAACCGGTCCGCGTTCGCCGGGCTCTCAAAGCCCCTATGGTCTGTGGGGCGCCCTCGGCACCAAGGCCAGTGGAGAAACGATCGAAGAGCAATTGAACCAGTAAGCGGTTCGATTCAACCGAATGCTTCAATGCGACCTCGCCCACCGAAACGTGGGCGAGGTTTTTTGATCCCGATTTCGTTTGGAAGGATCGATGCGCCGGAAATTGGTAAGCCCCAGGCTAGCGGGCTGTCGATATAGTCGATGTTCTGAAAACAACGCGATGATCTTAGCCCGATGCGTCAGCGAGGAGCGCCGCGTGGCCCCTTGCAAACGCATGCGGGCTTAAATCGACAGGCCGCTAGCGCCGTTCCGCTAACACCGTGAGCCGAATGTCGGCGGCATGACCCCGAAGGGTGTCAAAGCCAGTAGCCGGAGGTGAGCGCAGCGACACCTCCGGACATCCAATCCCCCACATGACACGACCCCGGAGGGTGTCGAAGCAAATCTCGCTCGAGCCCTCGGACCCGGCCTGCCGCCGCGATTGGATCGGCATCTCGATCGGAAACACGGACTACCCCGCCGCCGGCGGATCGATTCGCTGCGACCCCGTCC
>NZ_JBFHKV010000268.1:0-8823 GCF_041595215.1 Stieleria sp.
CACCGCGCGTCGGATCAGACGACGGACGACGTACTTGGCCTTGTCGCGTCCGGGGTAGACGTTCTCGTGGATCGCGAAGGCGCAAGCCCGCGCGTGGTCGGTGATCCGCCGCAGGCGCCGACCGTTATCGCTGTCCGGGTCGTAGTGCACGCCGACGACGTCCGCGGCGGCATCGACGATCGGCCGCAGTGAATCGATGTGGAAATTGGTGGAAACGCCTTGAAGGACGCTGGCGGTTCGTTCCAGGCCCATGCCGGTGTCAATGTTTTGGCTGGGCAGGGGTTTGAGATTGTCCGGCGGATCGCCGACGCGATTGAACTGGGTGAAGACCAGGTTCCAGATTTCGACGTCGCTGCCATCATCCAGGTGATAATAGATTTCGCTGCACGGCCCACAGACCCCGTCGGGGCCTTCGCTGGGTGCCGAGGCGGGCCAGAAGTTTTCGTCTTCGTCCATCCGCACGATCCGATCGTCCGGCAGCCCGATCGACTCTTTCCAGATGTCATAGGCCTGGTCATCGTCTTTGTAGACCGTCACGGACAATTTAGCCGGGTCGATGGCCAGCCACTTTTTTGCCGTCAAGAACTCCCAGGCCCACGCGATGGCTTCCTTTTTGAAATAGTCACCGAAGGAGAAATTCCCCAGCATTTCGAAAAAGGTATGGTGATAGGCGGTCCGGCCGACGTTATCGATGTCGCCGGTTCGGAGGCATTTTTGACAGGTTGTCGCGCGGGTGAAATCGAGTTTCACTTTGCCCAGAAAGTGATCCTTGAACTGGTTCATCCCGGCCGGGGTGAACAGGACCGAGGGGTCCCAGGTGGGGACCAACACATCGCTGGGCTTTCGGACGCAGCCCTTGGATTCAAAGAATTCGAGATATTTTTCGCGGAGTTCGTCGGTTTTCATGGGTCAACGCACGGAGATTGAAAGAAGTGCAGTGCCGCCGATGATATCGGATGGATCCGATTTCTCGTAGACGGAGCGTTACAGCTTTTCCGCGGGCGTCGGGACGTTGGCGATGCGGATCAGCAAAACCGTTTGTTGCTCCATTTGGTCGACGTTTTTGCCCCCGAACATCTCCGTGCCGAGCCCCTTTCGGTCGGCCGTTTCGGAGATCACAAACAGGTCGCCCTCGCCGCCGATCAGTTCAAATTCCATCGCATCGAGCGACCAGGATTGACGGCGAACGTCGATCCGCAAGGCCGCATCCCCCTGGACCCAGTCTTGCTGCATGTCGCCGTGCTGGATTTCGGGGCGGACTCGAAGGCGAATTTGGGCGGCGGAACTGCCCGGCTGGGGCGTGACCGCCAACAGAAACTGGGGGTCTCGCAGCGTTTGGCCGACCGGCTGCGGTTCCTCGTGGATGATCACCACATGGTCGCCTTGCACCGGCAATCGGACCGGCAATTCGTAGCGTTTTCCCAGCCGCATCGGGATCGTCTTGGAGCCTTCGGATTGGTGGCTGGAAACCGAGACCGAGCTCAGGAATTCGGCGACGACGTCGGGCGGTTGGGCCGATTGCAGCGAATCGAGTTTGCCGACCAAGCGGTCCGTCTGAGCCGCTTTCCCGATCCGTAACCCGTTGTGATAGAGCACCTTTCGGGTTTCCGGCGGCAGCACGGTTTCGTCCACCCATTGCCACATCGATTGCAGCTGGTCGGGATCGGTCGGGTCGAAGCGGATCTGGACAAAACGCGTTTCCAGCTCGATCGAGCGTGGGATTCTTTTCAGCGGTAATGCGGCCGCGCGGGTTTCTTGATGCGGATCGTCATGGCCGGGCCAGCTGGACCACGAGGCACAGCCGGCCAGCAAGATCGGGGCGGCCAGAAGGGTCGCGGCAAGCCACAGGGGCATCGCCAGGGGGCGACGACGGCGGGGATTGCCGGGCGGTCGATTCGATCGCGGCGGGAGGTGGCATCGCGGCATGGGCAGCATATCGGAAAAGAATCGGATGTGTCGGGGGCCAAAAACGGCATCGGCCCGTCAGCGTCATGGCGAACGTCGGCGACCGCGATCAGGCGTCGTTTCACGCCCCTGGACTACGAATTTTGCGGGCGGCGCGTCAAGACAAGGCGGCCGCAGATTCCTCTTTTCGTGAAACACGACTTTCACTAAAGTGCCCCGATCCCGCATCCCAGCTGCCCGTTTCCCGCAACGTCGAAATGAATTTTGGCCGTCGTTCGGGCCGCTGAAAATGTATTGTTGCTGTGGCCAAGGAGGAGCCCGACCATGTTGTTGGACCGGATCGATATCGACACTCACGGCCCCCTGACTCGTGTCGAGCTGGGGCCATTCTCAGAATGCTTGAACGTGATTTGCACGCCGGAGGGTTCTGGGAAAACGGCGATCGTCCGCTTCATCCGGGACTCGCTGATCCGACGCGACTACCCGCTGGGGATGATGAGTTCCTCGGCCGGCCGCGTGGTCTGGGCCGACCGCAACGGAAAAATCCATTGCCGGCGTGAACATGACGGCACGCCCAGCGGACGACGGACCATCGAATTCGAATCCCGCGGCGAGGCCTCGCATCGATTCGATTGGCTGCACGGCAGCTGGATCAACGGGATCGCCGATTCGACCGACGCGACCCGCGCCTTGGAATCGATTCGCATTCCCGAGTCGATCGTCGACGGCATCGTCACCGACACCGCCGTGATCAGCATTTCTCGAGTCATCGCAGCCTGCCTCCGCAGCGGACTGGGCGATCCCGCCTTGTTCGCCGGATTGCCCGTCAATCGTTCGACCGTCAGCGGGCTCTCGCCGGCCGCATCGGCCGACCAGCACGCACCGCGACGTGCGATGCGCGACGAACTGGCCCGCATCGAAGCCGAACTGGCATCGATTCGGCAGACCTCCGCCGGCCCGCATTCCTCCGTGTTGGACGCCGAATCCATCGAGGCGCGGCGACGACAATTGCAGGCACATCTGGCGGCCCTGCAATCGGCACAGCGATCAGCACAGCACTCCGCACAGCGGCCCGACGACAACGCGCCGATCGGTGCCGAACTGGCCGAGCTTCACGATCAGATTTGGCAGCTTCGTGTCCGGCACAGTGAACTGTCTCGCTGGCTGGCCCATCTGCAATTCGATCGCAATCGCGTTCGGTACACCGCACCGATCACCGCGTCGCCCTATGCCCGCGACGCAGGTGCCGAACTGGCCGGCGGGCGGGCGATCAGCCACGGCGCGGCATTGGACGTCGACGCCGAGTTGCGCCGCAAATTAATTGACGTCGATGCCCAAATCACTCGCTGGCGTCGCGTGATGACGGAGTTGTCCGGTCTGCGCGAAATCATCTCCTCCGCCGTCCACCGCGACGCCTTCGATCGGCCGTTGCGTGAGGCCGGGGCATTGCCGATGTCCGAACACATGCTGCGCCGCGAGCGCATGCACCACTTCCTTTCCTCGCTGGATCACTATGCCGACGACCCTTCGATGGCTGCGTCGTGGGCGGCGTTTGCCGCCGGGGCCCGCCCGTCGCGTTGGCCGGATGAAATCGATCTGCGGATCGAAGCGATCGTGCGCCAAGTCGATTGGCTTGCGGCCCGCTACGATCACCCCCACTCGGCGGCTCCGGTCTGGTATCGCGATCTGCCTGCGGAACTGGCTTACCGGGGAAGCCACTCGCTGGTGCACTCGCTCCGCGCGATCCGAGACGACTTGCAAAATGTTCGTCGGCACGGATTCCGGTTTGCTTATCCCGCGACCGAGCCGTCGCGACAAGCCCGCGCCGCCGAACAGGCACTGGCCGTGCGTCGAGACCACGAGTTGTACGATTTGCGACGCAGCGAACAGTGGGTCGTCGCGACGATCGAGCGGCTGCTGGCCTATCGCGAAGGCTTGGTTCGCAATCGCCAGTTGGCAGAACGGCTCCGCTATCCGTCTTGGTTGGACGAAGCCTATCATCGGCAAACCTGGTCGGCCTGGTACATCAATCACCTAGATGGTGAAGCGATCGCGCGGAGCAAGGAACTCGATCAAGTCACCGCACAACTCGATCGCTGTGTCGCCCGGGCGGCGCGGCTGCGTCGTCAGATGCTGGCCCAGCCGATCAGCCCCATCGCCGCACAATCCGCCTACCCGGGACTGGATGCTTCCCCATGGGCTGGCGTTGACGTTAGCTACACCGACCTGGGCCGCGATTATCTGGGGCGAAGCGGCGCCGCGTGGGATCCTGCGATGCTGCAACGGGAGATCGACGCGGTTGAGTCTGAATTGCGAGCCCTCGACTCGCTTGCCGAGCCGAGCTTGGGCGAGACGCCGCGGGTGAAATGGCTGAAACGTCGTCGGGCCGAATTGATCAAAATGCTCGGCGTGCCCCAAGCGGTGTCCCGCTCGGCGTCTCCGTTGGCCGATGAAGCGAGCCAATGGTTGGTCCGGCTCTCCGGCGGCCGGTTGTCGCGGCTGGATTGGAACGACGCCGATTTCACCACCGCCCCCGATCAAGTCGAGACGGCGACGCGAGTCGGGTTTGCCAAGATCGATGGGCGTGAAGAAGCGAATTGCCCCGCGGCCGATCGAGCGTTGGCGGCACTGGCGCTACGCATGGCCGCCGCCGACTTGCTGGCCCGGACCGGACGCGCCATCCCGCTGGTGATCGAAGTCCCGCGCGAACTGTTGCGCCATCAAGAGGTCGGCGAAACGTTGGGTGCGATTCCCGCCGGCTACGCAGACTACCCCATCTATGCCGGCGGTTCGCCCGTCGCGGGCGTCAACCTTTCGGTGCTCGCCGCACTGGACGACTTTGCCAAAAATGGACGGCAAGTCGTCTTGTTGGCCAGCGATTCGATGTTTGCCGACCAAGTCGCTCGCCACGGAGGCCAGGTGTTTACGATCCATGGTCAACGCGTCCGACACGAGCACCGACCGCTTTGGAGCCCGCATTTTTCGGACGAAGCGTACGCCGGTCCCCACGCGCCGTCGCACTTGCCGCCAACTTCCCATGGCCTGGGTTCCAATGGCGTGGGAGCAAACGACCCGATGCCGCACAGTGATGCCTTCGTCGACCGCTATCACGACGAGTACTTTGATCACCTGCCGATCGGTGCCTCGCTGGCCGATATCAATCGCAACCTGGACGCAGTCTGGCAGGAAGCGTACGGGATTTCACCCTACGCTGAATCGCTGTCCGGTCGACACAACGCTCACGTCACGCCTCATTCCCCGGCGCCGTATCCAGGCTCGCCCTACGCAGAGTCTCCCTACGCAGACTCGCCCTACATGGGATCTGCTTACATGGGGCCGGCATCACCAGCCGCACCGGTGGCTCCCGCCACGCAGGCGACGGACTATCGGGCGTCGATGCCGGCGGGATCTCCGGATCCGACGTTCGTTGATCCATCGCAACACGATGCGGGGCATTGGCACGACGGATATTATTTCGCCGATTCCTACACGACCGCGCCGGCGACGCAATCGGCGCGCAGTGCTCCAGCGATGCACAGTCAACGTGCTCCAGCGGCCGCGTCTCGGTCGTCGGCGGAGCACCTGCAATCCAAGCCATCAGGCGATCCGGCGGCCGGCCATCGCGGACCGGTGTCCCCGTTTTTCCTGTCCGTCGACAGCCCCATCGATCAAGCGCCTTCGATCGACGCGGTTGCCGCGGCGCGTCTGCGCAGATTGCAGGTCACGCACATCAATCATCTGATGAATCAAGATCCCAACCGGCTGGCCGATTCGCTCGGGCTGGCCGGCGTGACCGCCGCAACGATTCGGCGTTGGCAGGCCGAGAGCCGCTTGGTTTGTCATGTCCCCCAGTTGCGCGGATTCGACGCCCGGGTGCTGGTCGGATGCGGAATCGCCGATGCGGGGCACTTGGCGTCGATCGACCCGGCCGATCTGCTCGACCGCGTGGAAGCGTTTCTGGCGACCGAACGCGGGCAGCGGATCCTGCTCAGCGGCACCAGCTACGAGCTTTCGCGGATCACCAGCTGGATCGCGGCGGCAAACGTCGACACCGACGACAACCCGCTGGGCATGACGCGAGATCACCAAACGATCGACGGTCGGGTGCTCCGCCAGCCACGCGATCGCAAGCCGCTCGATGCCAAGCTGGACGACGATCGTTATGAATACGAATTCGTCGATGACAACGGAAACGTCGTCCGTGCCTCGTCCAATCGATCCCGAACAGGCCGGCGTTCGTCCGGCTCGCGACCACGCAGTGGCGGACTGCCCGGTCGGTCCAATGGTCGAACCAATGGGCGTTCCAATGGGGCTCGAAACGGCAGCCGAGCCATCGGCGGCACCGCCCGCAGCCACGACATCGGTTCCGACGGACGCAGCCGTCGCGTCGGTGAGTCGGGTTCGCGCCGCGAAGCGGATTCGACGGAAACCGCGGATCAGAACTACCGGACTAGCGATTCTGAAACCGAGCGGAGCGACCGCACGCGAAGCCGTCGCGACGGCGAGTCGCGGTCGCGACGTTCGAGCAGCCGCTCGTCACGACGCGGATCCGAGCGGTCGTCTTCGGGGCGTTCTTCCTCGGAGCGTTCGCGACGACGGGAGCGGATGCGTGATGAGACTCAGTCGTTCGACTCCGAAACCGGCGACAAGGAACTTCGTTTTTATCTCCAACGCGACAGTCCCATCGTGGACGCGCCGTCGATCGGAGCACGAATGGCTGAACGACTTGAAGCGGTCGACATCGTCACCGTGGACGACCTGCTCAATGCCGACGCGGCCGACTTGGCCGATCGCTTGGACCACCGACGGATCGATGCGGACGTGATCACGGCGTGGCAAAACCAGGCGATCTTGGTTTGCCGAGTCCCGATGTTGCGTGGGCACGACGCGCAGTTGTTGGTGGCTGCGGATGTCACGACGGCGGAGGAAGTCGCGGAGTATGACCCGAGTGAATTGTTCGCGTTGATCGACCCGGTCGCCCGAAGCAACGAAGGCAAGCGGATCATCCGCGGAGGCCAGTTGCCGGATCTGGACGAGGTCACCGAGTGGATTCAGTACGCGGCGTTGAGTCGCGAATTGGTTGCGGCCTAATGCTCGGGCAACTATTGCACTGAGGGTACCTGCCCCGGCAATTTTGCCGGGCGAACCGTCGGTGGGCTCACTGGTCACTTCATCACGCCGCAAGTTACAGTCTGCCGCTTTTTCGCTCGACAGATGCATCCCGAAAAATCAACGCTGACAGAGCGCTCGATCTCGGTTCCTTTCTTGTTTGCTTGCAAACCGTAGCACCCACAAGCCAACAGTGATTCCCGCAAAACGTGGGATTTTCGATCCAGGCTCTTTGCCAACTGCGTGATCATCGCTTACTCTCTCGACAAATCTTGCCACCCTTCATTTGCCCGACCAAAAGGAGTTTGGAATGAGCACGCGAATTCCACTGAGCCGCGCCGACGAGGAAGCTCGTCTGCGCAACGAGCGTTTGGATTTGAGTATCGCCGAGATGGGGTTGTCGGTTCGCACGACGAATTGTCTTGAAGAAACCGGTATCCTGACGGTGCGTGATCTGTTGGGCGCGACGCCCAAGCGTTTGCTGTCGATCAGCAACTTCGGCGAGAAGACTCTCGGTGAAGTTTACGCAGCGTTGGAAGAGCTTGGGTTCTATCGCCCCAGCCGACGACCTCAGCAACCCCGTTGATATGGCGCGCTTTCTTCGACCCTGGAGCAAGAAACGGGGAAAGCGGTTCATCGGCACGGAGCTCCGCAGCCTGCTCTGGGAAACCGCCTTTTACAGCGGCGTTTTCTTGGTCGGCGTGTTTGTCGTGTCGTTGGTGGTGATCAGCCAGCTGTCTTCCTGGGACCAGCTGGAGACACTCAAAGAGTTAACGCAAATCCAGCCCGAAGCCGTTACCCCCGAAGAACTTGAGGGGGGCGGCTTGGCGAGCTGGATTTTCGGCATCTTGGGGGTCGCAGCAATCGGTTCGGGCGCGGGCGGATTGATTTATCGCCTGGTTCGCGTGGGGGCCAGCAATGAGCGCCGGTCGGCCATGGCCAAGCGGGCGTCGTCGATCGAGATCATCGTTCCGTCGGCGACTGAGATCGAAAAGATGCCATCGGTGCCACGCGGCAACGCGCTGACGGACAGTCCGGGCGAGCGTTTGACGTACCGTTTAGCCGCCGAGGGGACATCGGGCAACGAGCTGGTCGGCCCGGCGCTGCTGGCACTGCTCTGGAACGCGGTTTGGTTCGTCTTGCTGGCCGTGGTCGTGCTCGGATTCTGGCATTCGAGTCCGCGATATATTCTGACCGGACTGCTTCTACCGTTTGGCGGGGTCGGTTATTGGTCGTTTCGGTATTTTTTGGCCCAGCTGCGTCGATCGGCGGGGATTGGGCCGACGATTGTCGAAATCAGTGACCATCCGCTCTACCCAGGCTGCAAATACCGCCTGTTCGTTTCACAATCCGGACGGCTGCGGCTGCGACGGCTGCGTGTGCGTGTCGCATGCGAGGAAGAGACGGTTTATCGCCAAGGGACGGATGTCCGGGTGGAACGATATGAAGTTTTCACGCAAGAATTGTGTGCCGAACGTGATGTTCGAGTTGACCCGCAGGCACCTTGGGAGCAACAATTCACTATCGACCTTCCATCCAATGTGATGCATTCCTTTGTGGCATCACATAACGCGGTGCGATGGAAAGTGATCGTCTCTGGAGAAGCCCGTCCGTGGCCATCGTTCTGCCGAAGCTATCCCGTCGTCGTTCATCCTCCAGGCTTGCCTCCGAAACGCAGCCCGCGGTGAGCGTGTCGTTGTGCCGCGAGGACGGCATCTACGAGGGCGGAAAAGAGCTCTCAGCGACTTGGCGGGTGTCCCGCGTCACGCTGGATTCGCTCAGTGCGATCGAGATCTCCGTGCTCTGGTA
>NZ_JBFHKV010000269.1:0-8802 GCF_041595215.1 Stieleria sp.
CTGGCTGCTCAATCTCCTCCGGCCGGAATCATCACCGGCCAGGTGTTTGACGACACGAATCGCGACGGTGTGCAAGACAGCGGCGAAAGCGGCGCCAGCGGCATCGCGGTCGAACTAGTCGATGTGCTCACGGGAGACGTGTTGTTGACTACGACCAGCGCTGATGTCGACCTGAACAACGACCAGACGATCGATCCGGAATCGGAGCAGGGCGTCTTCTCATTCACCGATCTCGCCGCCGGTGAGTTTTCGGTGCGTCGCGTGGATGTGGCGAACCAACCGCGACGCGTCACGCTCGCGGCAAATCAAACCGAAACAGTGTCACTTGGCAATCGATCACAAGGGAGCATCGCCGGCGCGGTTCTTGATGACAACGACTTCGACGGACAGGGCGACGTCAGCGTCAGTTCCGTGGTCGTCTACATGGACCTTGATGGAAGCGGTTCGCTGACGGCCGGCGATCGCGAAGTGGTCACCGACGAAAACGGTGCTTTCCGATTCGATGATTTGTTGGCGGGCGAGTTTGACATCGGGATCGTCGCGCCGGACGACTTTGATGTCGTCGGACCGACGGTCCGCACTGTCACTTTGGCGATCGACGAAGCGGTGGACGATCATGACATCGCCCTGCAACTGAACCCCAGTTCCAGCCTCTCGACGGCGACCTTGCGCGTCTCGGACGCCGACAACGCTGTCGGCGTTTTCAACTTGCTCGAATTCGGTGAAATCCTGGTGGACGGGACGGGCGGTGACAGCCTGACGCGAAACCTGGAGTTGTTGAATTTGGGCGGCGAAAATTTGGTGATCCACTCCGCACGCATCGCCGACACGGACAGCGGGTTCGTGATCGACGGCCTTGACGATGGCACCACGATCGTTCCCGACGGCATTTTGGGGGTGACGTCTGCCCATCCGTTTTCGCTGAGCTTTGATCCGACGCAAAGCGGAGTGGTTGATACACAATTGGTGATCACCAGCAATGACCCGAGCAGTCCGACGACGATCCGGCTGACCGGAAATGCGCGCTCGCCCGACCCCGAATTGTCGGTCATGTTGGAGAACAACAACGCGGGAGGAATCACGTTGGCGCAGTCGGAAACGCGGGCCGAATTTGTGACGCTTCGGAATACCGGCAACCAACCTCTCTCGATCACGTCGATCACCGGATCGCTGGGATTCCAACCCGCCGGCCTACCCGCCGGTTTTCCTGACACGCCGATCGCGTTGGCCGTCGATGAATCGATCGACATCGATGTGTCGGTACGAGCGACACAGTTGGGTATCCAAGGCGGCACGCTGACGTTCATGTCGGATGATCCGGCCAATCCGGTGATCAGTCGCGGCGTGATTGCGACCGGCATTCCGGCCTCGGGGCCGCAAGCTTCGATCGGCGACGACTTCGTCGCGATCGAGATGCCGGCGTTGTCGGCGGCGCCGGTGCTGCGTGGGACCACCAACCTGATCGGCAGTTATGAGTTCTTTTTGACGGCCCAGGCAGCCTACGAGGTCACGTTGTTTGATCCCGTCACGGGATTGGTGGCGAAATCGCTCGGGCAAACGGCCGCCACCGGTGTGGTGACGAATGTCACGCAACCGTCTTTCGTAGCCAGCCTGAGCCCGGATTCAGACGGCGACCTGCTGCCCGACGACGCGGAATTCGCCGTGGGCACATCGGCAACCAATCCCGACACCGACGGCGATGGAGTGTTCGACTACGCGGAACTGAGGCAGGGACTCGATCCACTGAGCGGGTTGCCGGTTTCGATCGGAACGCTGGCAAGTCTGCCGTTGATGGGGCAGGCCAAAGAGATCGAACTGGTCGGGTCAACCGAGGACACGTCCGTTCAGAATGCGTATGTGGCGACCGGTTCACACGGGCTGGCGATCATTGACGCGTCAGACGCCATGAATCCGATCACGCTCGGGCAACTCGATTTACCTGGTGACGCCACCGACGTTGCGGTCGCCGCGTCCGCCAACTTGGCCGCCGTCGCGACGGGAACCGGGGGACTGCAATTGGTCGACGTCTCCGACCCGATGCTTCCAACGTTGATCCGGTCGGTCGACATCGAAGCCGATCGCCTGGACGTTTTTGGCTCGATTGCCTTCGTCGCGAATTCGACGTCTCTGGTCAGCGTTGACATGGAATCCGGTACGATTCTGCAACAACTGGATCTCGGCGAGTTGACCGATGTCGTTCGTCTGGGGCCGATGCTCTACACGATGGGCAGCGACAAGACGTTGTCGGTGATTGAGGTCACCGGGCTGACGATGTCTCCGCGTGGATCGGTGGTACTTCCCAACGGCGCCGGTCGGTTGTTCGTCTGGGACGGAGTGGCCATTGCGACGGCGGAAAGCAACGACCGTGGTGGGATCGTCACCGTCGACATTTCGGATCCGGATGCGCCGACATTGATCAGCGATTCAGACGTTCTGGATCCCAGCGTCGGCGCGTCGACTGCGATCGCCGCCAACGGAACCGGGCTGGCGTTGATCGTCGGCAATCCGGTCGGCACGCCGGTTTTGGATGTTGTCGATGTCACCGATCTTGAAAACACGGCGACGACTGCGGAAACGTTTCGCACACGTGTCAGCTTGCCATCGGCACCGTCGGACGTCGTGATCGCCGCCGGCATGGCCTACGTTGCCAACGGTATCGATGGCTTGCAAGTCGTCAATTTCTTGGCCTTCGACGACCAGGGGGTTCCCCCGACCGTCTCGATCGATGCGTCGAGTGCGGATGTGGATGCATTGTCCGCGGGGATACAGGTGTTTGAAGGTCGTTCGTTGCCGATTGAGTTATCGGTCAGCGACGATGTGCAACTTCGCAGCGTGGAATTGCTGGTCAACGGAATCGTGGTCCGCAATGACGTTTCGTTTCCGTTTGATGTGACGGCGTTGGTGCCGAATCTGACCGATGGTGCGACATCGGAGAACCTGATGTTGCAGGTTCGCGGGACAGACACCGGCGGCAACCAATCGCTCTCGCAGTTGTTGGAATTGGAGGTGATCAAGGATGACGTCGCGCCGACAATCTCTTCGATCAGCCTGGCCAACAACGATGAATTCCCGCTCGGATTCATGAGCGTCGACATCGATTTTTCTGAACGGATCGCATTGATCGACGCGACCAACATTTTTGTCACCGGTCCTTCATCGAATCTCGTCGAACCGGTCAATCTGCTCGTTGCTCCCGACGGAACGTCGGCGCGGCTGACGTATCAATTGTTGGAAATCGGCGACTACCAATTGACGATCGATGCACCCAATGTCCGCGATGTGCCGGGGAATCCGCTGGGCGGTTCGCCGATCCTGACCGACTTTAGTGTGCCCGCTGTTCCGGCAACCAACGAACCCCTGTTTCCCGGATTTGCCTTGCCGCTCATTGACGGCGCGTTAGCGACGGCCACGGGGGATTTCAACGGCGACCTGATTCCCGATCTTGCCGTCGCCGTCGAGCCTGGCCCCGGCGGCCCGTTCCACACGCTGGACATCTACCTGGGCATCGGCAACGGCACTTTCGCCGATCCGATCCGTGACCCGCTCACGGGGATCCCCGCCCAATTGTTCGTCGGCGACTTTACGGGAGATCAAATCGACGACGTTCTGATTCGTTACCAGTTCCAAATCAACATCAGTGTCAATCGTGAGATCTTGGCGATCTTGTTCGGCCAAGGCGACGGGACGTTCGGCGATGATGAGATCCTATTCGGTGGAAAATCGATTGAAACCGGTTCCTATCCCAATCATTTGGCCGTCGGAGATTTTGACGGCGACTCGGACCTGGACGTGTTTGCGACGACGAGCAACGGCTCGATCAAGACGTTTCTCAATCGAGGGACCGGAACGTTCACGACCGTCTTGAATCCCGGGTTCGGGTTCACCGCGCTCGACTCGGCAGTCGGCGATGTCACCGGTGACGGCAGTCACGACGTCGTCGCCGTTCGCAATGAAGTGGCCACGATTTTCAGCAACAACGGATCGGGAACGTTTTCGGCGATCACGACCCCCGATCCGTCGGGGACTCGGACGTCAGCGGTCGCTCTCGCGGATCTGAACGACGACCAAAACCTGGACCTGATTTTTGGCGATCGGGTTGACCACAGCGTCTCCGTCATGCTCGGCAATGGCGATGGAACGTTTGCCGACGAATTGGTCAAATCGATCAGCATTGAGGCCGACGCGATCGTCGTCGGCGACATCAACGAAGATTCAAACCTGGACCTCCTCGTCGGTGACTTCGGCGGAGTCCAGTTGACGGTGTTGCTCGGTGACGGCGCCGGTGATTTCTCCAGCACCAACCTCTTCTCCACCTCCAAAACAACCGCCTTCATCAAACCACTGTTGGCGGATTTTGATTTCGACCAGAATCTGGATGTGGTGATTCCGACCCAAGTCGATTTTTTCAAGCACCAAGTCGAGATGGTGTTCGGTCTGGGCGACGGCACGTTTCTGCAGCCGGTGCGCGCCGAGGTTTCCGATGGCACGAACCTCGGAACCACCGAGACCTTGACGACGGGAGACCTGAACGGCGATGGGATCCTCGATCTGATCAGCACGAATCTTCAATTGGATCAGGTGATCGTGAATCTGGGCATCGCGGACGGCACATTCGGCGCGCCGACGATGTTCGGCGGTTTGCAAAACCCGTTCGCTCCACGAGTCGGCCTGTTCGACAATGACGCCCATCTGGATGTAGCCATATCGAACGGCTCGGGCATCGTCCTGATGCTCGGCGACGGCACCGGTTCGCTTGGCACACCGATCGAAGTCCACTCTCAGTTCCAGGGCACACCGCGTTCCTTTGAAGTGGTTGACCTCGATCAAGACAACGAATTAGATTTGATCGCCGTCATCTCCGGCACCGTCACCATCCTGATGGGCAATGGCGACGGCACCTTTGAGGACCCGATTTCGATCGTGGCACCTGTCAGGGCACTGGGTTCGGCGGTCGCTGATGTCAACGGTGACGGGTTGCTGGACATCGTGATCGGCAGCGACTTGGTGGCCGGCACTCCGGCGGTCAGTCTGCAACAGGCCGATGGCAGTTTTGGAGCGTTTCAAGACTTGGTCCCGAATGAACAGTCGGGCGTAACTCCTAATGCGGTCGTGACTGCGGATCTGAACGGCGACAACCGAATCGACGTGGTTTCATCGAACCAGGACAGCGATGATGTGACGATCATGCTACAAAACAGCAGTGGGAATTTCTTTGTCGCGGCGACGTTGCCTGTCGGCGACTCACCGCGGGACGTGCTTGCCGAAGATCTCAATGACGACGGCAACATTGACTTGGTGATTTCGAATCGTTTCGACGGGCATCTTTCCGTTTACCTGGGGAACGGTGACGGAACGTTTGCCGATGAACTTCGATTCAGCGTCGGCGGAAACCCGATGGAAATGGCCTTGGCAGACTTCAATCAAGATGGCCTGCTCGATCTGGCCGTCATCGACACGCTCGCCAAGGACATCGTGGTTCTGCTGAATCGCGCGTCCTAGTGCTCTGTCCAGATTTGAACTTGGGGTTGCGTTTATCGAGCGGAAAAGGGGTCAGGTACCAAAAACCAAATGGCCCGACGGGTGCTTCGCATTTTTGGTACCTGACCCCTTTTCCGCGGCACCCTCAATCTAAAAGTTGACGGAGCACTAGTGGGGTAAGCATCCGGCTTGCCAGTCAATACAATTGGTACATGATCGATCCCTCGCCCACTAACCTGTCGCTTTTCGGCGCCACCGTCTTTGTTTTCGTGGTGCTCGGCATTGTGTCCGCCGTCCAGGCGGTGATGACGACTCGGACCTCACAGGGTGCCGTCGCCTGGGCGATCACTCTGATCACGTGGCCTTTTTTTGCGGTTCCTGCGTACTGGATTTTTGGACGCAATAAATTTCAAGGCTACGTCGATTTGCGTCGTGACAGGACCAGCGATGCGATCGAAAACTTGGACGACGTCCGCCGCAAATTGGCGCCTTACGCCGTCGACCTGGGCTCGCGGTTTGGGGACGCGCGCGCGTTGGAACAACTCGCCCGGATGCGATTCACTCGAAACAACGACACCCGTCTGTTGGTCAACGGGCAAGCCACCTTCGATGCGATCTTTGCGGAAATCGATGCGGCCACCACTTACATCTTGGTTCAGTTCTTCATCATCCACAATGACTCGCTGGGGCGACAGCTGAAAGACCGGCTGATCGCGCAGGCGAAACGTGGTTTGTCGGTCTACCTGTTGTACGACGACATCGGATCCAGGGGCATCCCCAAAGCGTTCGTCAACGAACTGACCGCCGCCGGCGTCCACGTCACGGGGATGAGAACGACGCGGGGTTGGCGAAACCGATTCCAGATTAACTTTCGTAACCACCGCAAGATCGTTGTCGTTGACGGCCGGATCGCGTTCGTCGGCGGGCACAACGTCGGGGATGAATACATCGGCAAGCACCCGCGGCTGTCTCCCTGGCGTGATACCCACCTGTCGATCAGCGGCCCGGCCGTGCTCGCGACGCAACTCGCCTTCGTCGAAGACTGGTACTGGGCGACCGAAACGATGCCCGCGGTCAGTTGGGAACCGCAACCGTCAACCGACCATGACCGGATGGTGTTTGTACTGCCGAGCGGTCCTGCTGATGACTACGAGACCTGCGGGTTGTTCTTTACGCATGCCATCAATTCAGCCGACGACCGGATTTGGATTGCAACGCCCTACTTTGTTCCCGACGAAGGGGTAATCACAGCGCTGCAATTGGCGGCGTTTCGCGGTGTCGACGTGCGTGTCTTGATCCCCGGGATACCGGACAAGCCGTGGATCAAGCTCGCCGCGATGTCTTACGTCAATCAGGTGATTCAGGCCGGAGTGAAGGTGTACGAGTACGGTGACGGGTTTCTGCACCAGAAAGTCGTTCTGGTCGATGGCTACGCTTCGGCGATCGGGACTGCGAATTTCGACAACCGCTCGTTTCGATTGAATTTTGAAATCACCGTGCTGACGATCGACGATGAATTTACCGACGAAGTCGAACAGATGCTGTCGAACGACTTTGCCAATTCACGAGAAATCACACGCGACGCACTTGCCGCGCGGCGCTGGTGGTCCGTCGCGATCTCGCAAATTGCACGCCTGTTCGCTCCGATTCTTTGAACCCCTCGCGGCCGCTTACCAGCTCAAGACGGCTCCCAACGCGGGATTTCTTTTTCCGCTTCCAATTCGTTCATGGCATCACAAATCGTTTGCATGAATGTGTCTTTTTTCCCGGTCCACTGAACCGGCTGGCCGATGAACACGTCGCAAAAAAAGGGCACCAAGATGCCTTCGCCCTTGGGTAGCGAACGTCCCAGGCCATGCATGAAAACGGGCGTAAAGGGAACTTCGGGGTAGCGTTTGGCGACGTGCGCGATGCCCGTTTTGAAGTCGTCTCGGATCTCAGGTGCCCCCCGACTGCCTTCGGGAAACAGAATCAGGATCTTGTTCTCATCGAGTGCCTCGCAGATTCCAGCCAGAGGGTCTCGGCGCACACCTTTTACTTCGCGTTCCAACGGAATGATTCCGATAATTTTCGTCGAAAACCATGCCATCAACCGGTTGCGCAAAAAATGATCCGCAGCGGCGACCGGATGGACATCCTTCAACCGCCGCATCCCGAAGAGGGTCATCAAGACCATCGTGTCGAGGTGGCTGTTGTGATTGGCGACGATGACGGCCGGCCCTTTTTCTGGCAAGAGATTTGAACGGCGGACATTCAAGCCGATCACAATCAAAATGACCGGTCGGACGATGAACAGAAAATAGACAAAACGCAGCAGGTCCGTCATCGTTCAACCGTAGCAATAATAGATGAAATGAAAGAACAGCGGGGCGGTGTAGGTCAGGCTGTCGACTCGGTCCAAGACTCCCCCGTGCCCGGGCAACGTGTGGCCGGCATCTTTCACGCCTAGATCGCGTTTGAGTGCGGAAATCGAAAGGTCGCCCGCGAAGCCTGCAACGCCGATGATCAACCCGGCCAATAGCGATCGCGGCAGGTCAAGAAACGTCAGCCAGGGGCCGACGAAGGCCGCCAAGACGACGGTGGACGCGACGCCGCCGATCAATCCGCCAACCGTCTTGCCCGGGCTGACCTTTGGAATGACCTTCCGCTTGCCGACCGTTTTTCCCCAGCAAAATTGTGCGACGTCATTGAACTGAGTCAGCAAGACCAGCAACACCAACAGAGCCGCACCGCCGGATGCCTTGGAGGCTTCGTCAGCCCAAACCACGGTGACGCGGGCCGATTCACTCGGCTGGATCATCATCAACATTGCCGCATGCGAGAGGCTGAAAACCGTTGTCATGAGCCCCCATTGAACTGTCCCGATCGCCCGCAGAAACCCCTTGGTTTCGCCGATCAACACCATGCGAGTCGGAAGTCCCAGAAACATGTAGACCGGAATAAAGATCACGAACATCTCGTACCAGGCGATCGCAACCCAGCAGTACTGAAACGGGATCGCCAGGTAAGCCCAGAACAACACACGATGATCGGCCCGCCGCGTCGGGATGAGTGACAAAAACTCCTTGAACGCGAGGAAGCTGACGAATCCTAAGAAAGCGACTGCAGTCGTTCTGGAAACGGCAATCATGAAGGTAAAGCAGCCGACGATGATCCACCACGTTCGGACGCGAAGCACTAATTCGGTGTCATCGCGGTCGGGATCGGCGCGCTTGCGCAAGAGGAGGATCACGTTGGCAAGCAACAGCAATCCTGCGATCGCCGCAAACGTCAGGCAAATCTCCGTCGACAGGTGATCAAACAAACTCATTCCCCCTGCGCGGA
>NZ_JBFHKV010000270.1:0-8801 GCF_041595215.1 Stieleria sp.
AGCACTCAGGATGGAGAAACTGCAGGTCTCACGCAAAGACGCCAAGCGGCAAAGGTCAGAACCGGGACCAATCGTGGATGAAACTGGCAGCGTGCCGCGTTCCACGCCTTCCGGTCCTATTGCTTCATCTTCTTCTTGGCGACTTTGCGGCTTTGCGTGAGCACTCTGGACGGAGAAGCTGCAGGTCTCACGCAAAGACGCCAAGCCGCAAAGGTCAGAACCCGGTCCCATCGTGGATGAAACTGGCAGCGTGTCGCCCCCACTCCTTCCAGTCCTATTCTCTTCATTTCCTTCTTGGCCGCTTGACGGCTTTGCGTGAGCCTTTCCCCTGTGCTTTCGTACCGACCGGCACTAATTTCCGTTTCTCATTGTGGACGACACCCCGGCATCCGCTGCGCCTAGAATGGTTCCAGCCAAACCTTTCGAACTTACCACCTTCTCGTCAATAGCATGCGATTCAATCCTTACCCATCGGCGACGCGGGTCCTTGTTCCTCTCGTCGTGCTTTGTTCGTTTTTATCTGCGGTGACCGCGGATGCATCGGCTGAGGAGGCACGTCCCAACGTCGTGATGATCATCGTCGACGATTTGAACGACTTGCCGCTGGCCCCAGATGGCAAGCCGAGGATCAAGACCCCGAACATCGATCGAATCGCTCGACGCGGTGTCACGTTCACCAACGCCCATTGCAACGATCCGATCTGCGCCCCGTCGCGGGCCAGCATGCTGTTCGGGCTCTATCCGCAAACCAGCGGGCTGTACTGGTTCGAGAAATGGAAAGAAAACGGCGTTCTGAATCAATGCGTGTCACTTAATCGGCACCTGCAAAACCACGGCTACTCCGTGTTCGGCACCGGCAAGATTTACCACGGCGGTCAGTCCGATGGGGCATTTGATCTGCGCGGTCCCAAGCCCGACGTCGGGCCTTGGCCGTGGGATGGGAAATCCAATCAAAGTCATCTTCCTCATCCGGCGATGATGTATCTGTACGACACCGATGGTGACATGGACTACAAGTGGGAACACCACTTCGGCCCACTGTCGATGGTCCCGGATTGGAAGCCGGATCCCGCAGCGGGAATCCCCGGTTACAAGGGATGGCGGTTGGGCGGCAAACCGTTTCGTTACAACGGCGATGATGATCGAGACAAGTTGAGTGACGAATTGTGTGCCGAGTGGTCAACCGAAGTGATCGCGAGGCAACATGACCGGCCCTTCGCGATCTTCACGGGACTGGTCCGGACACACACGCCGCTTTACGCGCCACAGGAATATTTTGATCGTTTCCCGCTCGATTCGATCGAACTGCCCGAGACGATCGAGAATGACTTGGCTGACTGCGCGACCGTGCTGGCCGATCGATCGCTGTACGGCTTTCGGCGGTACAAGATGCTCGTGCGTCATCAAGACCGGCAACTCTACAAGCAGTGGCTACAGGCCTATCTGGCCTGCGTTGCCTTTGTCGATGATCAAGTCGGGAAAATCCTGGACGCCGTTGACGCGAGTCCCGGGCGTGACAACACCATCGTGGTCTTCACCAGCGATCACGGATTTCACATGGGCGAAAAAGAGTTCCTGTACAAGCAAAGTCTGTGGGACGGCGCGACGCGAATTCCACTGATCATCGCCGGTGTCGACGGCATGCCCCAAGGCGTGACCTGCGACCGTCCCGTCTCATGGATCGATCTGTACCCGACGCTGAACGAACTGTGCGGTTTGCCCCAAGAGCCGAATGTGGCATCGGGCGGTTACAAACTGCAAGGGCACAGCCTGGTTCCCCTGGTGATGTCACCCGAAGGTGACTGGGACGGTCCCGATGTCGCGATCACGGCATTGCCGGGGAAAGACCACAGCCAACACGAACGACACGGGGGCACCTGGTTCCCACATTTTTCGGTGCGCAGCAAACAGTATCGCTACTCGCTTTGCTCCAGCGGCGAAGAAGAACTCTACGATTTTCACGCCGATCCCCGCGAGTGGAAAAACCTCGCGGATGATCCGGCCTACGCTGCCATCAAAGCTTCACTGAAAGACCAGCTGATCGCGTTGCGTGATGGCCCGAATTGGAAGTCTCTCGATGACCTGCATCATTGGACCTACGGGGCGCAGAAAGGCGGCGTCGCATCCGAAGATGGGACGTTGACATTCAGCGGTCATGCGTCGTCGTACCTGGCGACGATCGCAAAGTACAAAAACTTTGAATGGGAGTTCGAAGCCAAGTCGCCCGACGCGGGGCAGATGCGGGTCAGCTATCACGCCCGTGTGAGAGACAATCGTGTCGTGGGAACGGTCGCCAATGTTCCGCCGACGGCATCCAATCTGGAAGGCATCGCCGTACCCTTTGATCCGGGACCATGGAATCGTTATCGCATCCGCGTGGTCGATGGCCGCTGCCAGGTTTGGATCAACGGCAGGTTGCACAGCGATGTGGTTGAAGAATCGAACGCCGGTGCCGGAGTGGTCGGGCTCGATTTCCCGGGATTGGCCGAACCCACGCTCAGCTTGCGCGACGTTCGGATCAGAACTTTGTGATCGCTCGCAAGCAGGAAGCTTACGCCACTTGTTTTAACGTGGCAGGTCTTTGGCTTCGGCATAGGGTCGTCGCGAAAGGGCGGCCTCGCCGACACGCTGGATCGCCAGAATGAACGCGGCGGTGCGCAGATCGACGTCACGCTTCTTGGCGACATCGGCGACACACGCATAGGCCTTTCGCATGTGGTCGGTCAGTTCGTGTCGGATGCGTCCGAGTTCCCAGCGGAATTGTTGGATATTCTGCGCCCACTCAAAATAGCTGACGGTCACGCCGCCGGCGTTGGCCAGAATATCGGGCACGACCAGAATGCCACGTCGCCGAAAGATCTCGTCGGCTTCGGGGGTCGTCGGCGAATTGGCGGCTTCGACGATGATGCTCGCCCGAACGTCTTCGGCATTATCTTTGGTCAGCACGTCGCCGAGTGCGGCGGGGACCAGGACGTCGGCGTTCCAGGTCAACACTTCGGAACTTTCAAACGCGTCGCCACCGGGAAATCTGGCGACGCTGCCATGCCGGGCGGTCCAGGCAACCAACTCGTCGATGTTGAGCCCCTCGGGGTTTGAAACGCCGCCGGCATGATCGCCGACGGCGACGATCTTGGCACCCAGTTCCGCCATCGTCCGAGCCGCAAAACTGCCCACGTTGCCGAAGCCTTGAAAGGCGACCGTGACGTCCGTGATGGATTTTTTCTGTGAGCGCAGCACTTCTTCCAGCACAATCGTGACGCCGCGACCGGTTGCCTCTTCACGGCCTTCGGATCCGAACAGGTGCAACGGTTTGCCCGTCACGACCCCGGGAGAGAATCCGGCGTACTTGGAATACTCGTCCATGATCCAGCCCATGATTTTGGCGTTCGTGTTGACGTCCGGAGCGGGGATGTCGATGGTGGGGCCGATGACATCCTTGATTTGGCCGACGAAGGTGCGAGTGATCTCGTTCAGTTCACGCTCGCTCAAATCGCTCGGGTCACAATTGATCCCACCCTTGGCGCCGCCATAGGGAACGTCGACGACCGCGGTTTTCCACGTCATCAAATTGGCCAGCGCCGTCGCTTCGTCTTCGTCGACCGAGGGGTGGTATCGCAATCCGCCCTTCATCGGCCCGCGGACACGACTGTGTTGCACCCGGTATCCCGTATGCTGGATCAGTTTTCCTTCGTCACTCTCGGTGATCAGACCGACCTTGACGATCCGCAACGGGGTCAGCAGGATGTCCCGCACCCGGTCAGAAAGTCCCAGAACATTGGCGGCATGGCGAAAATAGGCCCGGCTCTCTTCTAGCATCAATTCGTCCCTCTGGAGTGATTCGCCCAGGCATACCGTACTCGATTCGGCATGACGGCGGTTTTGAGTTTACTCCGTTCGCCGTGATCATGGTTTCGTTTCGGGGTACAATTGACGAACCCCCGAGGAACAGAGTTGATGAGCACCGCACCCCGCACCAGCGTGTTGTTGCAGAGTTATCGCGACAGGTGCCCAAACGGTTCAGGATCTCACCAAGTCTGGCGAGCAATCCATCGGAGCCGGTCCAACGATGATGCTGGAAGTTGGGGACGATTGCCGGGTGGAGATCGATTGCGCGAGACTGTTTGTATGTCGCAGACGCCGAAGGCCTATCCCACTTCGTGACGCTAAGCCAACACCTCGCGAATGACCTCGCCCCCATCGACGGTCGCTCGTTCGTCGCGTCCGTTGTGCAGGAAGGTGAGGTCTAAATGGTCGATCCCCAGACAGTGCAGGATCGTCGCATGAATGTCGTGAACGTGCGAATGGCCCCCGACGGCATACAACCCGATGTCGTCGGTTTCTCCGTGTGTGATGCCGCCTTGAATTCCGCCGCCGGCCATCCAAATCGTAAAACCGTACGGGTTGTGATCTCGTCCATCACCGCTTTCACTCATCGGCGTTCGCCCAAACTCCCCGGCCCAGATCACCAGCGTTTCATCCAGCAAGCCTCGGCGACGAAGGTCCTTCAACAAACCTGCGATCGGCTTGTCACTCTCGCGGCAGTTCTTGGCATGGTTGCCTTCGATGTCCTTGTGGGCGTCCCATTTGCTGCCTGATCCCATGTAGAGTTGGACAAACCGTACGCCGCGTTCAACCAACCGCCGGGCCAAAAGACAATTGCGTCCGTTCCGCTGGGTTTCTTTCCGGTCCAATCCGTACAGATTCAGCGTCTCCTGGGACTCTGAACCCAAATCCACCGCTTCGGTTGCCGATGATTGCATCCGATAGGCCATTTCATAAGCGGCGATTCGGGCTTCCAATTCATCATCCTCCGCCCGCGCCTCGCGGTGACGGCGGTTGAGTTGTTGAATGAAATCCAACTTCGACCGTTGCCTCTGGTCGCTCATGCCCGCCGGTGGGGCTAAATGCAGGATGGGCGTGTTGCCATCGCGAAACTGGGTGCCTTGAAAGGTCGCCGGGATGAAACCGGTCGACCAGTTTCGCTTTCCTCCCGGGGGTTCTTCCGGATAGTCCAGCAAGACCACATAGCCGGGCAGGTTGGTGCTGTCGGATCCCAAGCCATAAACGGACCAGGAACCCAGGCAGGGCCGCCCGCCGAGAATGCTGCCGGTGTTCATCTGGCAAACGCTGCCGACATGGTTGAGACCATCGGCCGTGCAATTGCGAATCACGGCGATCTCGTCGACGCACGTTGCGATTTCGGGATACCAATCGCTGACCCAAGTTCCCGATTGACCATGTTGTGCGAACGTGCGTTTAGAACCCAGCAAGGGCGTGAACGCCGTGCGTCCCATCGCGGTGACAGGACGCTGAAAACTGTCCGGCAGCGGCTGGCCGTCCAGTTTGTTCAGCAACGGCTTCGGATCAAACAGATCCATGTGACTGGCGCCACCGTCCAGGAAACACCAAATCACCGACTTGGCCTTCGGTTTGAAATGCGGTGCTCTTGACAGTCCATCTTGGGCCAACAACGCCGACAGCGCGATGCCGCCGAATCCGCTGCCGGCTTTCGTCAATAAGTCTCTGCGACAGTAATGATGCATGATCGGATGGGTAACGCGTCGAAAAAACGGGGGGGCGGCTCGCAGCCTGTCTGACATCGATGTCTAATCGATGTAAATGAATTCGTTGCAGTTAAACAATGCATGGACGAAATCCGCTACCGGTTGGCCGTCATCGACAGCCGATTGCGATGTGATGAACTCCAGTGCCGCGGACCGCTCGTCCGCACTCGGTTGGCGACCGAGTGTGGACTGGTAGACAAACTCGATCAATTGGTTCGTCTGGTCGCCAAATCGCTTGCGTAAATCGCCGGCCCACTGCGATGCCAGTTCCAGTGAGTCGTCTCCGTTGAGCATCAACAACGCCTGCGGCGGGGTGGTGGATTGTGTGCGGACGGCGCAACTGTTGTGCATGTCGGGATAATCATAGGTATCAAACATCGGAAAACGCATGTTCCGTTTTGCGAACACGAACACGGATCGGCGGCGGCGATCTTCGACGCGTTCGTCGGGCGTCCAGGCGTAGCGTTTGCTGGCACCCTCAGGCAGTTTCGGCCGCGTGCTTTCGCCAAACATTCTGCGGTTCAGTCGATCGGACGCCGACAACATCGCATCACGAATCGCTTCGCCTTCCAGTCGACGACGCTTGGCATGCCACCACAATTGGTTGCTGGCATCTCGTTGCATCGCCAAGGCGTGACGCTCGTCGCCGGGATCCACCAACGACGATTGTTGATAGGTTGATGATGTGACCATCAACCGGTGGATGGATTTCAAACTCCAATCGTTTTCCACGAGCCGGATCGAGAGCCAATCCAACAATTCCGGATGCGTCGGAGGATCACCTTGGATTCCGAAATCGTTTGGCGTCGCAACAATACCACGGCCGAAGTGATGATGCCACAAGCGGTTCACGATCACGCGAGCGGTCAACGGATGATGCCCGTCGGTCAACCAATTCGCGAGTGCCGCGCGTCGTCCCGAGGTCGACGGTCGTGCGACGTTGACTGGAGTGGACGGGTTCGACAAATCCAGGAATTGCGGAAATCCGGGATCGACTTCGTCCATCGGGTTCCGCCAATTGCCTCCGTCAAGGATAAAGGTCGGCGGTGCTTGATCGCCGAGATCCGTGACAGCCATCAGTGTTGGAAGCGGCGCGGGTCTCAACGCTTCAAAGGGTTCGAGCTGTTTTTTCAGCTCGTTGTACTTGGACTTGTCTGCTTCGGAGAGTTTGCCGACCAATTTTTCTTCGCCGGTCGCACGGTCGACCTGTTTCGCCGCGATGCGAGCGATCTGCTCTTGATAGGGCGTCCGCTGGGATGCCGGAGTGTTGTAGCACTCTTGGATCGCGGGTTCAAACTTGGACAGCATGTACGCTTGAGCGGTTGCCCGCTGTTGCTCAAGCAGCTGATCGATTTTTGCACGTGTTTCGTGTGTGGCTTGTTCCCATTGACGCAACTGACGCTCGTACTCTTGAGTTTGCTCCGGATCGGCCAGTGGAATGTCATCGCGTTCGACGATCGGAGCAAAGAAGGCTTGGAGTCGAAAATAGTCTTCCTGCAGGATTTCATCGAACTTGTGGTCATGGCACTGTGCGCAACCCATCGTTAGACCGAGAAAAGCCAGCCCCGTCGTTTCGGTGATGTCGTCTAGGATTTCTTGACGTCGCTGAAACAGGTTGGCCGCGTTGTCTTCGTCGGGATACAGGCGATTGAGCCCCGTTGCGATCAAGGCTTCCGGATCATCGGGGGCGATCTCATCACCGGCGAGTTGTTGAGCGACAAACTCATCGTATGGTCGATCAAGATTGAGCGAGCGAATGACATAGTCACGATAACGATACGCGTTGGGTCGGAGGACATCTGATTTGAATCCGTCTGTTTCCGCAAAGCGGACCACATCCAACCAATGCTGTGCCCAGCGGGCGCCATGTTGCGGCGACGCGAGAAGTCGATCGACGACACGTTCATAGGCGAGCGGCGAATCGTCATCCAGAAAGGCGCGCTGTTCCTCAGCCGTCGGTGGCAAACCGGTCAAATCGAAGGTGACGCGGCGAAGCAATTGCCGGCGAGCAGCGGGGCGATTGAGATGCAAACCTTCCGCCTCCAGTCGCGCAAGGATGAACGCATCGATCGGATTGGCGACGCGCAACGAATCATCGACTTGCGGAACCGCCGGCTTAGCAGGTGGCGTAAACGGCCAGTTCCCGTGGCCCCATTCCTGTTCGATCGGATCGCCCGACGCAGGTTCCAAGGCAGACACCGTGGCACCGGTCAGTGAGAGTGCGATTGCCCAACCGATGACGGCGACCTGGACACGAACGAGACGAGAGTAGCTGTCGTTCAAGATCGACTCCATCGGGCGTCTGGCCGCTGACGTTGAGGGATTGGGGGGCGGGCTCTCGCTTCAGTCTAGCGGAATAGCGTGCTCGGAGTCCAATCTTTGCGAGCGACCCCCGCCGTCGACGACGCGGAACCACTGCGGAAACAGTTAGGGGAAAAGAGGCGGAATGATCTGATGTGCTATCACCCAAACCCTGTGGCGTTCTCACGCCAATAAACGCATCATTCTATCACCCCACCCGCCGCACTACGTCGACTACGTCGCATCAAACCCTTTCCAGCGGACGAAGCCTTCGATGGCTTGGTACTGGGCCAGCCCCAGTCGGTCGTAGATCTGTGCCGTCTGGGCGTTGCGTGCTTCGGCGCGTTGCCAGAACTCTCTGGCATCGGAGCCTGGGAACAGGGCGCGGTCTTTTTGCGATTCGTGCTTGAAGATCGCATCGCGTTTGCGATCGACTTCTTGGGGGCTCAACGGCACCGCCATCTCAATTTCGTGGGGCGCCCACTCTTGCCAGGCACCGCGGTAAAGCCAGACGGCGGTCGACGCGAACCAGTCGTCGTGTCGGCATTCCGCACAGGCGGCAAAGATGATGTCCAGGCAGGTGCGGTGGGTTCCATGGGGATCACTCAAGTCACCGGCGGCGTAGATTTGGTGGGGCTGCACGTGACGCAACAGATCGACGGTGATTTGAACGTCTCGTTCGCCGATCGGATTTTTACGAACCGCACCGGTTTCGTAGAACGGCAAGTTCAAGTAATGCAATCGTTCGTCGCGGACGCCGCAGACCCGCGCCCCGGCGGTCGCTTCACCGCGTCGAATCAGCCCTTTTAATCGCTGGACTTCATTGATATCGACGCTTCCAGATGCCTTGTCGCGGATGGCGTGAATCATCATCTCGGTCAGGCGTTGGATGTCATCGCTATAGACCTCGAACTCGCGACAGAAATCGGCGGCGAA
>NZ_JBFHKV010000271.1:0-8800 GCF_041595215.1 Stieleria sp.
GGAACGGCGCGAGCCGTCCGGTTTGACGTTGAAAGACCGGAGGGCTCGCGCCCTGCCGCTAACAAATACCGAAGGAGCTAGCGGAACGGCGCGAGCCGTCCGGTTTGACGTTGAAAGACCGGCAGGGCTCGCGGCTTGCCGCTAACAAAAGTCCCCCGTTTGGCGCCAAAGTAAGTAGCATTGCACGCGCGCCCCATGCCACCTCCGTTGCGGCCCCTGATGGTGGTCGATGCGAAGACGCCACCCCTTCCTCCGATTCTTCCGCTGACGTTTCCATGCCCGTTCCGTCCGAAGCCGACGATCCGATCGACGAAGCATTCGCAGCCTATCTGCGTTCGTGCGATGAAGGATCCGTCGGTTCGCGAGAAGAGTTCTTGGCACAGTTTCCCGAGATGGCCGAGGAACTGAAGAGTTTGATGGACGCGGCCGACGCGATTCATCGTTTCACCGGGGCGAGCGTCCCGGACTCGGGCGAAGTCGCTCAAGCCGCCGCCGCCGCGGACACCGTCGATGTGATGGTCGCCGGCCCCGACGATTCCGGCGACGACCCCGCCGCGACCCTTCCCGAGGCACATCGCCCCAAAGGGGATCCGGGACCGACGCTGCCGTACACGCTCGGCGACTATGAATTGTTGGAGGTGATCGGCCGCGGTGGGATGGGCGTGGTGTATCGGGCGACCCAACGCATGCTCAATCGAACCGTGGCGGTCAAAATGATTCGCGGCGGCATGTTGGCCTGTGAGAACGATGTGCGGCGGTTTTACACCGAAGCCCAGGCCGCCGCCCGGCTGCACCATCCGGGAATCGTGCCCGTCTATCAATTCGGTCACGAAGCCGGCCATCACTTCTTTTCGATGGCGTTGATCGAAGGGACCGATCTGCAACGCAAGATCAACGACGGCGAGCTGCCGATCGAAGATGCCGCCAGATACGTTCGCGACGTGGCGCGGGCATTGGAACATGCCCATCAGAACGACTTGCTGCATCGCGACATGAAGCCCGCCAACATTCTGATCGATCAAAAGGATCGGGTTCACATCACCGACTTTGGCTTGGCCAAGAATCTGAGCACCGACAGCAGCGTGACCGGCAGCGGGGCGGCTGTCGGCACGCCCAATTACATGGCACCCGAGCAGGCCGGCGGGCACAGTGATCGTGCCACGCGGCAAAGTGACGTGTATTCCCTCGGCGCGATTCTGTTTGCCTGTGTCACCGGGCGGCCACCGCTGGTCGGCGACTCGGTCGTGGAGACATTGATGCAGGTCGTGCACGAGCCGCCGCCGGCGATGCGTTCGTTTCGCAGCAACGTGCCGACGGATTTGGAGACGATTGTTGCCAAGTGTCTGGAAAAAGAACCACGCAAACGCTATCAGTCAGCCCGAGACCTCGCCGAAGATCTGGATGCGTTCATGGAGGGCCGGCCGATTCTGGCGCGGCCCCGCGGGCGGTTGCTGAAAATGTGGCACTGGGTGGCGGGCGTCCCCTTGGTCGGCGCCCTGATCGGTCGCAAGATCGTGCGGACCTCACCGGGACACCGCCGTTTCCAAGCCGCGATGCTGTTGCTGTTGGCCCTGTCGCCATTCCTGTTTGTCATCGGGGCGATGCTGTGGAGTCACCATATCGAAGCGATGCCGCAATCGGTGACGCTCGCCGGCGGGCTGGATCAAGGCACCTACAATCGCGTCTCGCAGGCGCTCGCCGATCGGTTGGAACAATCCGCCGGAGTGGCGACACGTGTCGTCGCCAGCGGCGGCTCGCTGGACAACCGCCAACGGTTGATCGCCCGAGAGGTCCAGCTGGCACCGATGCAGGCCTCGGCGATCAGCGGCGACGAGCTGTGTGTCATCGCACCGTTGTTTTATGAAGCGGCGCATCTGCTTGTCCGCGCCCCCGAACTGTTGGAACACCAAGATTCCTTCGGCTTGCAGTTTCTGGCCGGACAGCGCATCGCGGTCGGTCCGATCGGCAGCGGATCGCGCCGCGCCGCGGACATGATTCTCGACTCGCTGAAACTTCCCGCCGACGTCACGCCGCGTGAAGTCATCCCCTGGGACCGGCTGCAATCAACCGACGCGCCCGATGTCGCACTGATCTGTGTCGGACGTGGCAGTGAGCTGGTTTCCCAATTGCTGCGGCGCGACTGGCGGTTGGTTGCGATTCCGCAAGGCATCACGATTTCCATGCAACACCCGACCTTGCGGACGATCACGATCGACCCAACGGATTACCCGACCGCCGGCATCCCCGAGGGAGGGCTGGCGACGGTCGGCACCACCGCCTTCTTGGTCACCCGCCGGGATGCTCCCTCGGCCCTGGTGCAAACCACGCTGGAACTGCTCTACCAATCTCCGCGTCTGTTCGTCGACCTGATCCCCAGAGAACGTGCCGCCGAATGGCAGGGATTGGATCTCCATCATGCCGCGCGAGGCTACTTCGAATCGCTCGACATCGAATCGCGGTAAGGGGCTCTCAGCCCCCCGCCTTGTCTGCTCTCACCGGAGCCGTCTGAAGGCATGCGGCTCGGCGGGCGAGCGTCATGATCGGTCCAGTCGACAGGATCGGTCCCCGCTATTCCCCTCCGGTCTGGTTCGTCGAATCGTGCGGGGCCAGTTTCAAATTGCGAAACCTAGGGTTGCCTGAGTCTTCGGCCCCCAGGAACCCACCGCATGTCGACGCGATCACCTTTCTCACACGATCCCCCCACAGCCGACGCGCCCTCAACGGGTGCCGCTTCGGATGGGGCCGGTGAGACAATCCGTGAAGCCGCCGGCGAGCCAGCCCCTGGACGTCTCAATGACGGGCGTCGGGAACCGGGTGCGAGTTCGGACGAGACCGCGGCGACGAAACAAAACAAACGCTCCGCGCGGGATTCACCCGAACGAGACGGCACGTCGGGCGATCGAGACGATTCGATCCCGACGCTTTCTGCGAGTCAATTTGAAAGCGAGCATTCACAGTCACTGCGCAGCAAATTGGTCTTGGCGCTCGCGCTGATGTTGGGCGTGGTGGTCAGCATCGATGAAATCGTCCGCCAAAAAGTCATCGCGCCGGAATTCGCCAACCTGGAACGCGTCGCCGCACTCAAGGACACCAATCGAGTCCTCTCGGCGATCAACACCGAAGTCGAATTCCTCTCCGAAACGGCGGCCCAAGACGCGATCCGAATCGATCTCCATCTGCGGGCACAGAACGGAGGTGATCCTGCCGAACAGCTTGCCACCGCGTTGCCACTCGGGATGCTCGGGCAGGGCAAACGCGTCGAGTGGGCTGCGATCACCCGTCCCGACGGGCGTTGGACGTGGCTGGCGACGACTCCGCCCGACTCGGCCGACCAGGCGCCATCAACACGGCCCGACGTGGCCGACCTCGTGTTTCCGGGGATCGCGGAGCGGATTGCGGCTCAGCGAGACGAACCGAGCGGCTCGGACGATGCGGACACGGTTCGCGGCATGACTCGCGGCAGTGACGGCCAGTTGTACTTGTTCGCCGCCGTTCCACTGCACCATCACACCAACGGATCGTCGCTTCGAAACACCCGCGGAAAGGCGGATTGGCAGACGCCGGCGTCCTTCTACGTCGTCGGCCGCCAGTTCGGTGACGCGGTGATGACGGATCTTCAGCAACGAACCAGCGTTCTGTTTTCCGTTCGCCCCCTTTCGCACGACGCAACGTTGAAACAGTCCATCGAGGTAGAACCGACCGACAGTTCGCTGCTGTGTGTCCAATGGCCGCTGTTGAGCCCGTCCGGCAACCCGTTGGCTGAACTGACCGTCCATTTGCCACGTGAGGTCACCAGTCGCAGCAACCGGACCACCGCCTTTGCCCGCTACCTTTCACTGTGCGGGGCGTGTGCTTCGCTGCTGCTGTTGTTGCTGTTGTTGCAGCGGATCGTCATCGGGCGAATCGAAAGGATTCGTGAGCACACCGAACAGATTGCACGCACCGGGATCATTTCCGAAGCGACCAGCGCGCCGGTTTTGCGAGTCGCCGGTCACGACGAGATCGGCCAGTTGGCCCAGTCCTTCGATCGGATGCGGACGCGATTGGGCGACGCCCAGCGACGTCTTTCCGACGCATCGCACGCGGCGGGAATGAGTCTGGTGGCCGACACGGTGATTCACAACGTCGGGAATGTGCTGACGAACGTTAACAGCCTGATCGAAACCGCGACGCGGCGTGTGGAAAGCCTGCGGATCGAACCGCTCGAAAAGCTCGCCTCCCGGTTGCGACAAGACGACGTCGACGTCGCCCTGCAACGCGCGACGCCGGATTATCTGCAGCGTTTGAGCGCGACCTTGGAAGACGACAAAGACGATTTGGCTGCGCTGCTGCAAACGCTCAATGACAACATCCAGCACATTCACCAAGTGATTCGTGACCAGCGGCGGCATGCCAACCAGCCGATCAAATGGGCCCACCTGGATGTCAACGGTGTGATCGCCGAGGCGGTCCGGTGCAGTCAGGCTCGGTTGGAAAAGGACAACGTCTCGGTCGACTTCAAGCGAGAGGATGTGGTTCACATCTGGACCGATCGATCGCTGTTGCTGCAAATTCTGATCAACATCATCACCAACGCCGGCAACGCCACACAGGACATTCGTCACCGCCAGCCGACGCTCACGATTGATCTGATCCGCAACAAATCGACCGTCCAGCTTCGATTCCGCGACAACGGTTGCGGGATGGACGAAGCGACCCTGGCCCGCGTCTTTGATGCCCACTTCACGACCCGCCAGTCGGGAAGCGGACTGGGGTTGCATTTCTGCGCGATCGCAATGAAACGAATCGGTGGCGCCATTCACGCCGAAAGCGACGGTCCCGACCGGGGGGCTACCTTCATTCTTGAAGTGCCGGTCGTCAAACCATCCGACGAAAGTGACCCCGGGCATTCCAGCCAAGACCCCGATCTGGTCGGTACCGCCGCCGGATCGACCGGCAGCCATCGATGAAGGGAAATCACGGAGAGAATAGATGACAGACTTTGAAACGGAACGCCGCGTTCTGATCATTGATGACCAATCACAGATTCACGAAACGTTTGCGCGAATTTTTCAGTGCGATCATCGCAGTGAACATGAATTGGATGATTTCGAAGCGCGGTTCCTGTTGGATGATTCCGAACCGCAAGAACGCCAGGCGTCCAGTGCACCGGTCTTTGCGCTGACGCACGCCTACAGTGGCGAAGAAGGCGTCTATGAAGTCCAGAAATCCGTCGACGCGGGAGAGCGATTTTCGGTCGCCTTTGTCGACATGCGGATGCCCCGGGGAATGGACGGATTGGCGACCATCCGTCGGCTGTGGCGGATCGATTCCGATTTGCAAGTCGTGATCTGCACCGCCTACAGCGATCACACCTGGGACGACATCGTTCGCTGCCTCGGCTATAGCGACAAGTTGTTGCTGCTTCGCAAACCGTTTGAACATGACGAAGCCCGCCAATTGGCGTTGGCGCTCAGTGAGAAATACCGACTCTCGATCCGCCAGGAAGAGAAACTGGAACTGCTCAAGAGCGAAGTGAATCGGCGCCGTAAAGCGGAATCGGAACTGAGAGACATGGCGCATCGGGATGCGCTCACCGCGCTGCCCAACCGCCCGTTCTTGATCGAAAAACTGGAGCAAGTTCTCGCCAATCAAGGACCGCGACGGCGCTCCCATGACGCGCTGCTGTTTCTCGATCTGGATAACTTTAAAATCATCAACGACAGCCTCGGGCACGAGGCCGGTGACGACTTGCTCAATCAGGTCGCCGTCCGGCTTCAAGAATGCGTCCGCGATCACGATACCGCCTCCCGCTGCAGCGATTCGGTTGATACCAGCAACGATGCGGCCGGCGATGAAACGATCCGCTTAGGGGGCGATGAGTTCGTCGTGCTGCTGGAACGGTTGGCCCATCGCGATGACGCCTTGCTGGTCGCCCGCCGCATCGTCCAGCGAATCTGTGAACCGTTTTCGCTCGGTGATCGACTGGTCACCGTCGGCACCAGTGTGGGAGTCGCCTTCATCGATGACTCCCTGGCCGACGGCCACGAAGCCCTGCGCAACGCCGACACGGCGATGTATCAGGCCAAAAACTCCGGCAAAGGCCAAATCGCGGTGTTCGACCAAACCATGCACGATGCGGTCGTCGCCCGGCATGAGTTGGAAGCACAGCTTCGCGTCGCACTGCGGGAAGAAAAATTTGAACTGCGATACCAGCCGATCGTGAATCTGAAAACCTGCCAGATTCAAGGCGTCGAAGTCTTGTCGCGTTGGCGCGGTGACGATGGAGAATACGTGCCCCCGAGCGAATTTGTGCCCGTGGCCGAAGAGATCGGATTGATCAACCACTTCGGCGAATGGGTGCTGGAACGATCGATGCGTGAATTCAGCGCCATGATGGCGTCGTTTGAGGATGCACAGCGACCGCAAGTCTATCTGGGCGTCAATATCTCGCGACGTCAGCTCGCCGATCCCTTTTTCATTGATCGACTGCAAGCCATCATCGATCGTACGCGGTTCAAGTGGTCGTTGAAACTGGAAATGTCCGAAAACGGTGACACCCGTCACAACGAACGGTCACTTCAAACGATGTTGGATCTGCACCAAAGCGGTGTCGGGATTCACATCGACGATTTTGGCAAAGGCAACTCGTCACTAACCTGCTTTCACGACTATCCGATCGAAACCGTGAAGATCGATCGCACGTTCACCGCGTCGATCACCATCGACCACGGGCATGCGATCATCACCCAAGCCATCGTTCAACTCGCGCACCACCTGATGGCAAACATCGTCTGCCAGGGCGTCGAGTCGGCTCAGCAATTGAATCTGCTGCAACAGTGGGGATGTGACCTCGCCCAAGGCTATATCTTCGCGCCGCCGCTGGATATCGTCCAGCTGGAACGATTGCTGATCACACCCGGTGAAAGCGACGGGATCAAGATTCTAAAGTCCACGGTTCCGGCCCCTGTGACGATGCCCGGCAGTCCCACCGGCGGTCCGACCGGCGGGATTCAACTGCCCAGCCGGTGAACACACGCTGTCGGTCGCGCCGTGCATGACGATCGGCTTGCACAGCATGCCCGACACGTCTTGGGTTACAATCGCGGGATGATCGATCTGTATCGCTCCACCCCGCAACAACCACGACGATGATCCAAAGATTGCTGTTTGCTTGCCTTGTCGCGTTCACTTTCGCGCCAGGCATCGCTGCCGCCCAGCTGCCGCGTGAAATCAAAAACGTCGTGATGATCGTTGCGGACGATCTCAAGGCGAGTGTGCTGGGGTGCTATGGCGACAAGGTCTGTGCGACACCCAACCTGGACCGCCTGGCCCGCAACGGAATGGTTTTCCAACGCGCTTACTGTCAGGGCACGTGGTGTTTGCCGTCGCGAATCTCTTTCATGTTCGGCCGCTATCGCGACAAAGAGAATGTTTCGCTGGGACAACATTTACAAACACACGGATTCAGCAGCACGCGTGTCGGCAAGATCTTTCACATGCGTGTCCCGGGCGACATCATCGCCGGGACCGACGGCCAGGACCATCCGGAGTGTTGGTCGGCGCGATTCAAGTCGCCCGGACCGGAGGCACACACGCCGGGTGAGTACGCGTGTTTGAATCTGAACATCGTGACGCGTGATTTGTAGAATCGGCAATCGACGCGAATGCCCCACCGCATGTTCGTTTCGGTCAAAGGCGACGCCGATGGAACCGAGCAACCGGATTATAAATCGGCGAGCAAAGCGATTGAGCTGTTGAAACAGTCGCCGGAGCGCCCGTTCTTTCTCGCCGTCGGGTTGGTGCGACCGCATTACCCGATGGTTGCCCCGAGCGAGTATTTTGAGCCGTATGGCATTGAGCGCATCAAAATGCCGGCCAACTGGCACGACGACACCGATGACATTCCGAAACTGGGGATCGCCAAGACCAACAACCGGAAGAACTCGATCGGAAAGTATCCCGACAACCAGAAACGCATGTGGGCGGCCTACTACGCCAGCGTGACTTTCATGGATCATCAGGTCGGTCGAATCCTGGACGCCCTTGAGGATTCACCCCACCGCGATCAGACGGCCGTGATCTTCACCAGCGATCACGGTTACCATCTCGGGGAGCATGGGTTCTGGCAAAAAAGCAACCTGCACGAAGAAGTGATTCGCATACCGTTGCTGATCGACGCCCCGGGCATGCCATCCGGGCAAACCGATTCGCTCGCCGAGTTGGTGGATCTGTACCCGACGATCTGTGACTTGGTCGGTGTACCGGTCGCAGCGGCCGCCGAGGGAACGAGCCTGATGCCGGTGCTTGCCGACTCGACCGCCAGCGTCAAATCCGAAGCGCTCTCGTTTCAAAACGGAACGTCGATTCGCACCGACCGCTGGCACATGATGCGTTACAACGACGACAGCGAAGAGCTCTACGACATGCACAACGACCCCGGTGAAACGACCAACCTGGCGAATCAATCTCAATACGCCGAGGTGCTCAAGGGGTTGCGGGAACGGTTGCGCGAGCGAACCGATCACTTCACCGAGCGAAAAACCCAGCGATAGTTGAGCGGTTCGGACATGTTGTACTTGTCCAAAATATACGCTTGCTCTTCGGGGTCGTCGAACGAAGGCATGCCGAATCGGATCTTGTCTTCGGTCTGATTCATCGCGTCGCCGGGCCGAAAGAAATTCAACTGCAACGCTTTGCGACGGTACGGTGCGTCATCGCCTTCGCCGTCTTGCTGGAATGCGTTGGTCAGTCCCGAAACGTACAGCGAGACGTAATCGACATTCGGATTGACATCCATCCAGGTCAGAATGCCCCAGAC
>NZ_JBFHKV010000272.1:0-8787 GCF_041595215.1 Stieleria sp.
GCGCTCGCGATACGATGGGAATTTGATTGACCCGGCGGCGCCGAAGCCTCTCCCATCGTCGTTCCCTCAAGTTTCCTCATCTCAACCACGTAGAATGACAGCTATTGAACCCGGCAAAACAAGGATCGGTTGGATCGGCACTGGAGTGATGGGGCACAGCATGTGCGGCCATCTGATCGACGCGGGATACCAGGCGACGGTTTACAATCGTACGGCTGAGAAAACGAAAGGCTTGGTCGACAAAGGCGCCACGGCCGTCGATTCACCTCGTGCGGTCGCGGAAAACAGCGATGTCGTGTTCACCATCGTCGGTTTTCCCAGCGACGTGCGACAGGTGATCCTCGGGGAGGGTGGTGTTCTGGAGGGGTCTCGCGAGGGGATGGTGTTGGTGGACATGACGACCAGCGACCCGAGTCTGGCGATCGAAATCGCCGAGGCGGCCAAAGCGATCGGGGTTCAGGCGATCGACGCCCCCGTCAGCGGTGGCGATCTCGGGGCCCGCAATGCGGCGCTGTCGATCATGATCGGCGGAGATGCCGAGACGGTCCGGCGGATCGACCCGCTGTTTCAACTGATGGGCAAGACGATCGTCTACCAAGGCGGACCGGGTTCGGGGCAGCACACCAAGATGGTCAACCAAACGTTGATCGCCAGCGGGATGATTGCGATTTGCGAAGGGTTGCTCTACGCCCACAAGGTCGGGTTGGACATTCCGACCGTCCTGAAAAGTGTCTCCTCCGGCGCCGCAGGCAGCTGGTCGCTGTCGAACTTGGCGCCGCGGATGATCAACGGCGATTTTGATCCGGGGTTCTTCGTCGAGCACTTTTTGAAGGACATGAAAATCGCGCTCGACGAAGCGTCCAAGCGAAATCTTGCCCTTCCCGGTCTGGCGCTCGGTTACCAGCTCTATCATGCCGTGGCCGCTCAAGGGCACCGGCGCGATGGTACACAGTCGTTGATCCTGGCGCTGGCAAAGCTGAACGGATTTGATTGGAAAAACGAAAACCGCTAGTGCCGTCTCCCATCCGGCGTGGGTCAGGCCGGGTGAAACTTTCACTTAACAACATCGAGGCACCACCATGAAAGCAGCCTACATCAAGCAAACCGGATCAGCGGATGTGATTCAATTCGGTGATTTGGAGTCACCGATTGCGGGGCCGGGACAAATCCTGATTCGCATCCATGCCGTCTCGGTCAACCCGATCGACACGTAGGTGCGCAGCGGTCTGGTGGCGTTCGAGCTGCCCGATCCTTTCATCCCCGGCTGCGATGCGGCGGGCGTCGTCGAGTCCGTTGGCCAAGGCGTGGAATCGTTTTCGGTCGGAGATCGCGTTTGGTGTACCAACCAAGGGTTGTTGGGCCGGCAGGGAACCTTTGCCGAGCAGATCGTGGTCGATGCCCATTGGTGTTTTCCGCTGCCCGACTCGGTCGACTTTGCCACCGCCGCCGCCAATGCACTGGTCGGCGTGACGGCGCACTTGGGGCTATTTCGCAGCGCGGCGATCGAACCGGGGGAAACCGTGTTCATCATCGGGGGAACCGGTGGCGTGGGCGCGATGGTGGTGCAGATGGCCAAGGCGGCCGGCGCGTCGGTGATCACGACCGCCGGCTCGGACGCTAAATGTGAACGCGCGGTGGAGCTGGGGGCCGACCACGTGATCAATTATTCGACGCAATCGATCGCCGAGCGGGTCAAGGAGATCGCGCCCAAGGGAGTGAATCTCTTTTGGGAGACGCGCCGCATGCCGGACTTCGACGAAGCGATCGATTTGATGGCTCCGCGGGGACGGATGGTGTTGATGGCCGGTCGCGATTCCAGGCCGGAATTCCCCGTCGGCCCGTTCTATGTCAAAGAGTGCTCGCTGCACGGGTTCGTGATGTTCAAAGCGACGCCGCTGGAGATGCAGCGTTGTGCCGAAGCGATGAATCGCTGGATGGCGAGCGGACGGCTGAAAGCGAACATCGCCCAGACGCTCCCGCTTTCCGAAGCCGCCGAGGCGCACCGCATCCAGGAAGCCGAAAACGTCGGCGGCAAGATCGTGTTGACGGTCTAACGCGTCTATAGCAGCAAGTCGTCTTCGAGCAGGTGGCAATACGAATCATAACGCCGGGCGTCGATGCGGCCGTCGGCGACGGCGTTCTTGACACCGCAGTCGTCTTCGCTCAGGTGCAAGCAGTTTGCGTAGCGACAGTCACCGACGTGGGGCCGCAGGTCGGGCATTAATCCGGCGACTTCTTCGGCGGTGATGTCCCACAATTGAAATTGGCGAATGCCCGGCGTGTCGAACACCCAGCCGGCATTTTCGCCTTGCAGCGGGATCAGTGTGGAGGTGGTCGTCGTGTGTCGGCCTTTTTGGTTGTCTTTGCTGACCTCCGAGACGGCCAGCCCCAACCCGGGCTCGACGGCATTGAGCAGACTGCTTTTGCCGACGCCGCTTTGTCCCGAGAGCGCCGTCTGTTTGCCTTTGAGAAGTTCTTTCAGATAGTCGATGTTGGTTCCCCGATCGGCGCTGGTCAGCAAGACGCGATAGCCGAGCGAGGCGTAAACGCCCAGGATCGGCTGCAGTGACGCGGGGTCGACAAGATCGCATTTGTTGATGATGACCACGGGGTTCAAACCACATTGTTCGGCCGACAGCAGAAATCGGTCGATCAGGGCGGGTTTGATCGTCGGCTCGGCGGCGCTGGTGACGATCAGCAGATGGTCCACGTTGGCGGCGATGATGTGTTGCTGGCCGCGACTTTGTCGGCTGATGATCCCGTGACGCGGCGCGACGAATTCGATCATGCCGGTCGTTTCCGATTCGGCGCGAAACTGAATGCGATCGCCTGCGACGACAGTTCCGCGACCGTCGATGCTGAGCGATTTGAGGACTTGGCGAATCGAACATTCGAACGTCCGCCCGTCGTCGGCCAAAACGGTGTTGCGGAGTCCGTGGGCGCGGAGCACGCGGCCGCCGATCAGCAGCGAGTCGTGCGATTGGGGGTCATCCGCGGACGCCGGCGCACCCGCTTGGACGCCGACGACGGTGCGTTTGCGCGTCAAGTCGCCTTTTCCGCTGACACGTTCGTTTTTCACCGCGTCGGCGAGCGATTCGGCATCGCCGACGTGGAACTGTCGCGTCAAGTCGCTGTCGCGCACGCGCCCCTGATGCCGCTTTCGAAAGCTGACGCGTGACTGGTTGGATTTTCGTTTCTTTTTGGCCATGGGTGAAGTGTAGCAGCGAGCGGCAAACGAGCACAGTTCGCCCTTCCAATGCCGTGTGGTGGTGTGGTTTTCCGTTGGTTAGACTATCAGTCTCTCCACTTTCCTACCTTTTTCGGATACGCGTTGGATGTCTGAATCTTCTTCTGGCCAGATCGACCACGTTCTCGACGAAAGCCGTCTCTTCCCCCCGCCTGCTGAATTCACTCAAAAAGCGGTGATTCGCACGACGGAACAATATGACGAACTCTATGCGCGGGCGCGCGACGATCGCGACGGTTTTTGGCGTCAAGAAGCCCTGGAACACCTGCACTGGTTCGAACCGTTCGACGAGACCTGCAAGTGGGATTCGCCGCATGCCGAATGGTTCATCAACGGAAAAACCAACGCCAGTTACAACTGTCTCGATCGCAACATCGAACTCGGGTTGGGGGATCGACCGGCCATCATCTGGGAAGGCGAACCGGGCGACACACGCACGCTGACGTACAACGAACTGAAGACTGAGGTTTGCAAATGTGCAGCGGCACTTCGCGAACTGGGGATTCAGTCGGGCGACATCATCAGCATCTACATGCCGATGACGCCTGAGCTGGCGATCGCGATGTTGGCATGTGCCCGAATCGGCGCCATCCACTCGGTCATCTTCGCCGGATTCAGCGCCGAATCGATCGCCGATCGCAATCACGACGCCCAAGCCAAGATGGTCATCACCTCTGATGGGCTGTATCGACGTGGCAAAGTGTTGCCGCTGAAAGAAACCGTGGATGAGGCACTCGAAAAGTCGCCGTCGGTGCAGACCTGTTTGGTGTTGAAGCGGGTCGGTAACGAAGTCGCGATGCGAGAAGGCCGAGACGTGTGGTGGCACGATGTCGTGGACAAGCAGAGCGGCGACCTGCCGGCCGAGCCGATGGACAGTGAAGCGACGCTGTTCATTCTGTACACGTCCGGCAGCACTGGAAAACCCAAGGGCATTCGTCACACCACCGCCGGTTACAACTTGTGGGCAAAACGGACGTTCCAGTGGGTGTTTGACCATCGCGACGATGACATCTACTGGTGCACCGCGGATTGCGGCTGGATCACCGGGCACAGTTACATCGTGTACGGACCGTTGGCCGCAGGCGCAAGTTGTCTGATGTACGAAGGCGCTCCCAACTATCCGGCGGAAGATCGATTTTGGGAGCTGATCGAAAAATACAAGGTCACGATCTTGTACACCGCGCCGACGGCGATTCGAGCGTTCATCAAATGGGGAGATGAACACGTCGACAAACACGATCTGTCCAGTTTGCGATTGCTGGGGACCGTCGGTGAAGGGATCAATCCCGAAGCTTGGATGTGGTACCACAAGAAGATCGGTGGCGAAAAATGTCCGATCGTCGACACGTGGTGGCAAACCGAAACCGGCGGCATCATGATGAGTCCGTTGCCCGGGATCACGGCGACCAAGCCCGGATCCTGCACCAAACCGTTGCCAGGGGTGGTTCCGGTGATCTTGGATGAAAACGGTCAATCGGTCGACGAGGAGCACGGCGGCAAGTTATGTATCGAACAACCTTGGCCGGGAATGTTGCGCGGCATTTGGGGGGATGAGGAACGGTTTGTGAGTACTTACTGGGCCACGTTCAAAGGCGAATACCTGACCGGCGACAACGCCCGCCGCGACAAGGACGGTTACTACTGGATCATGGGCCGCATCGACGACGTGATCAACGTCTCGGGCCACCGGTTGAGCACGATCGAGGTCGAAAGCGCCCTGGTCAGTCACCCCTCGGTCGCCGAAGCCGCCGTCGTCGGCCGCCCCGATGAACTCAAAGGCGAAGCGATCGCGGCCTTCGTCACCGTGACGGACCCGAACCCCGGCGAGGAGCTTCGTCAGGAGTTGCGGAACCACGTGCGGAAGCAGATCGGTGCACTCGCCCAGCCGGACGACATTCGTTTCGCCGCGTCGGTTCCCAAGACGCGGAGCGGCAAGATCATGCGTCGTCTGCTCCGCGACATCGCTGCCGGGCGCGAAGCCGCCGGTGACACCAGCACGCTGGAAGACTTCACCGTCCTGGCCCAGCTCCGCGAAGAAGAGTAGGGACGCGCGGTGCATCAACCCGTTCCCAGGCGGTGGCCTGGGAACAAGTTTCGTAGGGCATGCTGTGCATGCCGATCGAAAGCGGGAGGGCGAGGGTTAGGGCTTCTTTTCCTGGGGTGGCGGTCACTCCGCTGCGCTCGTTCCCTGACCCCAGGCTATGTTGTGGATGCCCTTTGGGCAAACGCTGCGGAAGGGGTTCCGCATCGACACGATTTCGCCTCAGCGACCGATTCCACGCAGTCCAGGCACAGCTTGGCTAAGCCTGTCGGGGTGCGTTGTGATCGGCGTGCGGTGCTCTGATCACTCGTCGGCGAGAATGCGGTCCATCAGCGGAAGTTCGGTGTAGTACATCGCCGCCGGGTCGATTTGGTGTTGTTCCAACCACTGCGTCCGTTCACGCACGGTTCGTGTCGTCGCCAGTCGGGGCAAGACGACGCCCCAGACGACGAGCACGGCCAGGATCACGGCTAAGAACCGAACGCGTCGAAGACTCATTGGCCGGACTCCGCGAACAGCACGCCGAACATCAGGTAGGCCATGATCAGCGTCAGCACTAGGTTCAACGACTGGCCGCAGACGTACAAAATCATCGGCTTGCCGCCACGAAAGTAGGGCAGCAATTGTTTGAAATTGGTTTCCAAGCCGATGCAGACAAACGCCAGGCAAAAGAACCAACCGCGGAGCGTCTTCGTCGAACCACCGATCATCGCTTCGATAATCAGGTTTCCGCCGGCCAGGTTGGCGTGCAGGATCGAAAACAGGATCGACGCTCCGATGAAGCCCAGCACAAATTTGGGGAATCGGTACCAAATCTCGCCGATGCCGGGTTTGGCCGCGTGGCTGTCTTTTTCGACGTAGGCGACCCAGTACGCGGCGACGCAAAACGCGGTCACCCCGATCAAGATGTTTTGGATCATCTTGACTGTTGCCGCGACTTCCAGGGCTTCTTCGCCGAGGGTCGCCCCGGCGACCGCGACGGCACCGGTTGCGTCGATCGTTCCGCCCAGCCACGCCCCGCCGACGTCGTCGGGCAACCCCATCGCCTTGATCGCCAACGGCAGCAAAATCATCATCACGACGGTGAACGAAAGCGACAGTCCGATCGCCAGTGAGAGTTCTTCCTTCTTCGCTTTGCAGGACGCGGCGGTCGCGATTGCCGCGGAAACACCGCAGACCGACATGTCGGCACTGATCACCATGTTCAACGACTTGGACGGGATTTTTAAGACCTTTTGTCCGAACACGAACGTGCTGATCAAGACGATCGGTGTCACCACCCAGGCCACGCCGATTCCGGGGATCCCGAGCGCCATCAAGCGACTCATCAAGACTTCGGCACCCAGCAGGACCAACCCGGTTTTGATGAAAAACTCGGTCATGATCGCCGGCCGCCATCGGTGCGGGGTCCCGATGGTGTTGCTGATCACCAGACCCACCAGCAAGGCCCACAGCGCGTATTCCAGATTGTACGCCTTGATTACACTCTGCCCGGCCAGGACATACGCGACGGTCGCCAACAGGAAGACAACGGGAAAGGCTTTGATGAACCCGATCGCGTTCTTCTTTCGAATCGTCATCGCCACGGTGAACAACACACCGATGATGACAAAGGCGCCCAACACGCCCCGGTAGGTCGTCGTCGCACTGTTGCCTTCGTCACCGGCGACGTAGAACGCGTCGACGGGGTTTTGCGTCCATTTCCCCGGCTTGGCCAACCAGCTTTTCAGCGGACTGGAGATCGAAACCGATTCACCTTGGTCAATCGCGGTGAAGAAGTTTGCCGGGACGGAAATCCAGACGGCGACAAAGGCGACGATCAAAATCAATCCCGCGCACCAAATCGCCCACCAGTCCTCGGTGGTCTTCATTTGTTCCCAGGTGCTCACCCGGGGCTGTTCAACGATGTCGGATTTCGAGGCTTCGCTGGGAGCGTCGTAGGGGTTGCTCATCGGGGGATCGGCGCGGAGGGATAGGCTGCGGTGGGAAAGCCGTCAAAGGCTGGGGCGGTCCACAGAATATCATGACGCAGGCAAGCGATGTAGCTGACTTGCCCCAAACCGCCCAGGCGTGAATCGAGGCAACAACTGGCGCCCGAGGGACGGTGCTGTGACGCGTTTGTTAGCGGAACGGCGGGAGCCGTCCGGTGGTAGCATCGAAGATGCGTAGACGGACCGGAGGGCTCGCGCCCTGCCGCTCAATCGACGAGGTATTGACCACCGCAGGGCCCGTAGGCTCGCGCCAAACGGCTGATCATCAATTGACATCAGCCGGTTCGCGCCAGCGTCTGGGCGTCACTGCGCCGACATCCCACTGCGCCAACATGCCGCTGCGCCTACATTCCGCTGCCCTTACATTCCACTGCGCAGAGCGTCGAGGTGCCGTCCGAAGTGATCGTCGAGAACTTCGCAGTAAGTGTCCGGATGGGCGACGAGACAATCGCGGACGACGGCACCCCACTTGGCGTCGGTCAGGACGGAGCCGAAGGTGCAGTGCAGGATCTGGCGTCCGGGTTTGGTGAACCCTTTTCCTTCGGGGACGTCCGCCCACATTTCCAGGTATTCGCTTTCCAGCGTTTGGTCGTCGGCTTGATCGGTCGTCGGGGCGTCGGCGAGCGTTGCCGAAACGTGGTAGGTCGCTTTGTCGGTTTCATATCGATCGCGTGAGAAATCGATGATGCCGCGGAAGGCAGCGGGATCGTGGCGGGCGACAACGCGGAGTGCTTCCAGGTAGCTGGTGCCGGCGGTTTTGACGTGGAATTTTCCGGCGGTGGTGCGAGCCAACGCGGCGTACATCGACACCTTGTCGCTACCGGAGTGCAGGCTCAGTTTGTAAGGGCCCAGCAGATTCGCCACCGCCGCGTGATCGGCCAATGAAGCTTCGAGCGCCGCCAAGTCGCCTTTGAAATCGACGCCTTTTTCGAAGTCGCCGATGAACCGCGGCGCCAAGCTGACCAGCTTCATGCCGCCCTGGAGGCATTGATCGGCGATGATGTAGTGCTCCGGCAGGGTGGTCGGCTGGTCGGTTTCGTCGACGGAGAGTTCGATTTCGTAATCTTGTCCGGCCTTCTCGTTGACTTGTCGGATGTAGTCACCCAGCTTGAGAGCGCGAGCGATCGCGGGTCCGTATTTGACCGCCGCACGCATGCAAGCTTCTTCGTCCAGTTGGATCGTCGATCCGGTGGGCAATTCGATCGATTTGCCCACGTACGAATCGAACCAGGGGGCGGCGTCGCGGGCGGACGAAAACTTTTCTCGGAGCGTCGCTTCGTCGTAATCGTCGGCTTTTTGGTCGACGTCGTCGGAGGGATCGATGGTGAAGAACGTGAACCCGGCCGCCGCGGTGATGTCGACGTCCTGATTGACTTTCAAGTGGTCGGCATCGGCTCCGATCGGGCCGTCCCATCCGGCCGCCTCGGCCGCTTGCATCGCGTCGGCCATCACACCCTCGGGCGTCCGCTTGGTTCGCGTCATCTCGCGAATCGATTGCTGGGGGAAGA
>NZ_JBFHKV010000273.1:0-8763 GCF_041595215.1 Stieleria sp.
AATGTCGCCAACGCGGTGTTGGAAGCCATCGGCGAGCATCCCGACTTGCCCGACTTCACCATGTACACCGAAGTCCTGCAGTCCTCGGCATTCGAATTGATGTTGCAAGGTCGCCTGAAAGGGGCCAGTACCTGTGCGTTAGTCCTCTCGCCCCAACAAATGCAACAGCTTGACGAGCAGCATGACTTTTTCTCCTCGCGGTTGGTGCTCCGTCCCCAGGACATTTCCAACAATCCCGCCGCGGTGCGACAACTCGGGATCATTTCGATGAACACCGCGTTGGAAGTCGATATCTTTGCGCACGTCAATTCAACCCATGTCTGCGGCAAGCGGATCATGAACGGAATCGGCGGCAGCGGCGATTTCACCCGCAATGCCTACACGTCGATCTTCATGTGTCCGTCGGTTGCCAAGGGCGGAAGCATTTCCGCGATCGTCCCGATGTGCACCCACATCGACCACAGCGAACACTCCGTTCAAGTGATTGTCACCGAGCAAGGGTTGGCCGACCTGCGTGGGCTGGCACCGAAACAACGCGCCCTGAAAATCATCGAACGCTGTGCTCACCCCGACTATCGCGACTATTTGCATCGTTATTTGTGCGATTCAGGTGCCAGCCATATCCAGCACGATTTGACGCGCTGTTTCAAGCTGCACCAGAATTTCCTGCGATTCGGCTCGATGCTTCACGATGAAGTCCCCGACACGGAAATCGACAAGATCTTCTCCGCGTCTTTCTAAACGCCACGCAGGTGGAGCGGGGCAGACAGAACCAGGGATGGGCTGTGGTCAATAAATGGGCTGGTCAAAAAATGGGGATTGGCTGAGTCGGGGATCGCGACCGGTGGAACTGATTTGGTCGCGTTGAAACTTCACGAATCGACTGACGCTGCCGTGTGGATCGATCGACCCTCCATTTTTTGACCCTTTTTCGGCTCAGACCCCAGCAAAACCCGGGCACCGGGACGAAGCTGACCTCCCGCAACTGACCCGTTGCGCGTACATTCTCCCAATTCGAGTCCTTCCCCCCCTTCCACCAACGTTTCGATCCTTCCGACCATGAAATCGATGGACAAAATCGTGTCGCTGTGCAAGCGACGTGGCTTCCTCTTCCAATCCAGCGAAATTTATGGCGGCGTCCAGGGGTTTTGGGACTACGGTCCGCTGGGGGTGGAACTGAAACGCAATTTGAAGGAAGCGTGGTGGCAGGACATGATCCGCGGCCACAACGATCTGGTGACGCCACCGGGCGCCCCGGCTTCGTTTGAAATGGTCGGCTTGGATTGCACGATCATCATGCACCCCCAGGTTTGGAAGTGCAGCGGCCACTACGATCTGTTCCACGATCACATGGTCGATTGTCGGGAATCGAAAAAGCGATACCGATTCGACCAGGTGCGGGGACGCTGGTGCGAGCGGGGCGACCAAAAGATTTTCGTGTCGACGTTGGCCGAAGTCGAACAGGAACTCGATGAGGTCCGTCGCCGCGCGATGAAGTTTTTCAAGCTGCGTGCGAAGAACGCGGACGAACTGACGATTTCCGATGAATCGTTGACGTTGGACAAACTCGACGACACCGATTCGGTGCTGGCCCCCGATGCGAAAACGCTCGGCACGCTGACCGAGCCGCGCGAGTTCAACTTGATGTTCAAGACGACCCTGGGCGCGCTCGGCGGGGAGGACGACACGACGTTCCTGCGGCCGGAGACCGCTCAAGGTATTTTCGTCAATTTCAAGAACGTGCTGGATTCCTCACGCGTCAAAGTGCCGTTCGGCATCGGCCAGATCGGAAAGAGTTTTCGCAACGAGATCACGCCGCGGAATTTCACGTTCCGATCGCGCGAGTTTGAGCAGATGGAGATCGAGTTTTTCTGTCCGCCGGATCAGTCGCAAGCCTGGTACCGTTATTGGCGCGACCGCCGGATGGCCTGGTACACCGAGCTGGGACTGTCGAGCGATTCGTTGATCATGCGCGAGCACGAGCCGGCGGAACTGGCGCACTACAGCGTCGGGACGGCCGATATCGAATACGCGTTTCCGTTTTTGCCGCCGGGTGAATACGGCGAACTGGAAGGCATCGCACACCGTGGCGATTTCGACTTGCGAAGCCACATGGAAGGCAAGCTGAATCCCAATTCACCCGAGGGTGAGCCGATGCAGGTCGAATTGAACGAACACGGCAAGCCCAAGTATCGCGGCAGCGGCAAAGACCTGTCGTATCGCGATGAAGCGACCAACGAAAAATTCATTCCGCACGTGGTCGAACCGTCCGCCGGCGCCGACCGCGGCGTGTTGGCGTTTCTTTGTGAAGCCTACACCGAAGATGAAGCGCCCGATGACAAGGGGCAGATGCAAACCCGCACGGTGATGAAACTCCACCCGCGACTGGCCCCCATCAAGGCTGCGATTTTCCCGCTGGTCAAGAAAGACGGCATGCCCGAAGTCGCTCAGGAAATCTACGGCGAACTCAAGCAGCACATGAACGTGTTCTACGACGACAAAGGCGCCGTCGGCAGACGTTACCGACGACAGGATGAAGCGGGAACCCCGTTCTGCATCACAGTCGATGGCGAATCACTCAGTGACAAGACGGTGACCATCCGCGATCGAGATTCGCTCGAGCAGACGCGGGTCAAGATCGATGAATTGAGTTTCGCGTTGATCGAGCGGCTCGGTTGAACGCCAACGCGCTGATGCATGGTCCGCGCGGCGTCATTCCGGTCCTGACGATTCTTCCGGTTTCCTGTTGAACCTCTTTTGCCATCCTCCGCCGGGGCGGGTGTGACGTCCGCCCCGACGTGCCATTGCTGAGCTACGGTTTTCGACCTCACGTCGAAATCCGTCCGTGTTCACTCGTCAGCAATCGCAACAATGGAAACCATCAGTCCGGAACAATTTTTGGCGCTCGGAGCGATCACCATCGCGATCATTGGGGGAGTCTTGCTGACAACGTTTGCGTTGGCGGCCGGCTCTTTAAAACTTTCGATCCACTGGATCGGTAACGCGACGCCGGGATTCTTCGCTTGCTTCGGGTGGCTGGTGGCGATGTATTTCGTCAATGCCTTCCTTGCTGTGGCGGCCCAGGACCTGCTCGGGCAGGTCGGCGTCCTGATCGCGATCCCACTGACTTGGTTCGTGACCCTTTACATGATTGCGCATGTCGCAAACTGTGGGCTGTTCCGCGCCTTCGGGATCTGGATCGTCAATGGCATCCTGAACGTGATCGGACTTGTCGCGATCTTTTTCTTTGTGCTGATCCCCTTGGTGGCGATGGTGCCGGACCCTGACAAAGGCGCCCAAGCCGAGGTCCACGACGTCGAGGAGATGCTGGCGGAGATGGAGGCCCAGATGCAGGAACTCGACACGCAGATGGAAACGCTGGATCAGATGGAGATTCCGGAAATCAAACAAGTCCACTTTGAACCGGAGCAGACGGTGACCGAAACGCGGACTTCGGAATCCACGGTCACGCCGTCGGCCGAGCCGACGAAGGTCACTCCGGTGCCAGCCTCCCGACCGCGAACCAAAACGGTTCGTCGGGCCGCCGATGGCAGCATGGTGAACCCGTTTTTCCAAGATTGATCGCCGCCGCGGTGGCGCACGATCGGTCCGGAACCAGGAGAGCTGATGTCCAACGTCGTCTTGCGCACGAGTGACTCCGAGGTGTGTCGCATCCGCTGCGGTCCGCCCCTGCAGGCGTTCGCGATGCGTTGGAACTATGTCGTTCGACAGCGGCATCGTTGGGCCGACGATCCGGCGGCCCGTCAGCGACAGACACTTCGGCTGCAGCGTGATCTTCGCGGTCTGGGGGTGACCGCCAAACATCTGCGGCGATTGAAAGGCATCGTGGAGGTTTCCGTTCCCGATTCCCCCTTGGATGAATTCTGGGAAGCCAGGATTCTGCCTTGGGAGTACGTGTTGGCCGCGGCCACCAAACCGCATCGTGTCGAACAAGACATATTGGTCGTGCGGCATTTGAAAACGGGGCGTCGCAAACGCAAGCGGACGCCCAAACGCCTGGTCGTGATCGAAACAGCGCCGGGTGAGCTCGCGCGGCACTTCAATTTTTCGGCCCAGCGTCAATTGGTCACCGGCGGGTTGCGGGCATTGAGTGCCGAGACGACCGGGGTGCTGGAAAACCCGACCGAGAGACAACTCGGTGAGGAAATCGAAGCCGTGTCGCCGGACATCGTGCACGTGACCGGCTTTGACAATCGAAGCGGTCGGGAACGGCTCGGCGGCAACCTGTCGGGGCTCCGCGATGGGCTTTATTTGGCGGATCCATCGGCGGAGGCGAAGGAGTATCGCGCCGAAGTCATCGCGCGGTTGCTCAACCGGGGTTCACCCAATCCATTGTTGGTCGGTTTTCATTGCTGGGACTCGGCGGCGCGATTGGCCCCGATGACGATCCACGCCGGCGCCCGTTCCGCGATCGGGTTTCAACACACGTTTGATGAAGCCGTCGCGGAGATCTTTTTTCTGCATTTCTATCGTGCTTACGCCGATTCCCAGTGGAACCTGCTGGCCGCGTTCTGCAGCGGATGGGAATCGATCGCCGCCTATCGGCCTCGGATTCGCGGCAGCAGCATCGTGTTGTGGTCGGCCGATTCGCTCGTTTCCAATGCCACGGGTGAAATCGGACAAAACAGTTTCGGCATCGGAGCGACCACCACACGACCGTCGACGCGCCCGCCCGCCGTGTCTCGTTCGGCGGATCCGCAGCGGGTTCACATTCGCGACTTGGTCCAGGTATCGGTCCGGCCGAACCATCAGATCAACTATTCCTCGCTTCACAACGGCCAAAGCGTCTTTGACCAACTGACGCTGCGGCTTCATCCGAACCCTTCCGAGTCGGACGCGATCACGCAGATCAATGATCTGGAATTAGAAGTCCAATTGCATGTCGGCGTCGACTCGTATCCGTTTCGGTCGCGGTTGAATTTGGACATGGACGCCTATCGCTATGACTTGGCAGACCGCGTGACGTTGCCGTTGACGGGGGAACTGTTTCGCGCGATCAACGAACGGATTCAGACCAGTTTGTTCGTCGATCTCCGCTGGCACGATCAAGTGCTCTATCGCCACACGCATTCGGTTTGGTTGGCGCCGATCGATCAATGGACCTTGGACGATTCTCAAATCGGTTGGCTGCCTTCGTTCGTACAACCGCGAGATCCGGCGGTCGCGCGAACGATCGACGTGGCCCAGGGGTATTTGCAATGTTTGAAGGACCAGGTCGGTGCAGGCTTTGACGGCTATCAAAGCTACGACGGGTTCGCATCCGGGCTGGCCTGTTGGGATGGCGTGGACCGACAGGTGCGCTCGATTTGGGCGGCGTTGTTGCTGAGCAATAAGCTGCGTTACATCAATCCGCCGCCTTCGTATGCCGATTTCACTCAGCGGTTGCGAACGCCTGGGGAGACCATCGGCGGCGGATTCGGGACCTGTGTCGACTTGGCGATTGTGATGGCGTCGTGTTTGGAATGGATCGAAGTTCATCCCGTGTTGTTCTTGCTGCACGGGCATGTGTTCGTCGGCTATTGGAAGGACTTTCATGCGCATCAACGATTTTTGGACGTTGCCACCGAAGACTTGCCAGCGCGGACGCCGGACGGCGAGATGCCGCGTGACGATGCATCGCAGCGATGGGTATCGGGGCCGAAGACCTATGCCGAAATCAAAGGGTTTGTCGATCGGGGCGAACTGGTGCCGATCGAGACGGTGGCGTTGACGCACGGAAAAGGCTTTGCAGCTGCGATTGACGAGGGCCGCGAGCACTTCTACAAAAAACGCAGTCGTGCCTTTCGGGCCATGATCGATTTGGTCAGCGCCCGCGCCGAAGACGGTGTGACACCACTGCCCCTTCGCTTTTCCGAGTCTCACGTCGGCTGACAGGTCAAAACATGGACGGCAAGTTTCTGGAAATCGCGCGTTCGGCCACCGCCGGCAGCAGCCACGTTCGGCCGTTGGTCCAGCGGCCCGATCGGACTCGGATTCGGACCCATTCGGTCACGCCCTCTGGCCCGTTGCCGCCGCTGGTGCGACTGCAATTGGTCGACGACGACGGCATCATGGACTGGGAAGACGTCACCGCGCTGCCGCCCGATCTGGGACGCTTTCGTGGCTCTCCGTCGATCAAGACCCGCGAAGGGTTTGAAACGTTGGAATTGGAATTCGAGCGTTTACCGCCGTCCAAAATCACGCAATTCCTCAGTCGCCGCGATGAGAAATTGACGCCGCATCGAGGTCTGCGGCGTTTGGACTCTCAAACCAAGACATTGCAGCCGGCGAGTTTTCCGTCCTCGGGAGGCGTGTTGTTGTTCGTCCACGGGACGTTCAGCAACAGTGACAACATGATCGCCGGACTGCTTGAGAAAGAGAACGAAGACGGCGGCGAGTTTCTCGAACAGGCGTTTCAGCGATACCGCGGCAATGTATTCACCTTCGATCACCCGACGCTCTCGGTGGGGCCGATCCTGAATGCGTTCGATTTACAGCGTGCGATCGGCGAGAGTGACGCGAAGATCCATTTGGTCAGTCACAGTCGCGGGGGTCTGGTTTCGCGGTGGTGGTGTGAAACCTTTGATCCGACGGGCCGACGCTGCGACAAGTCGATTTTTGTCGGGTCACCGCTGGCGGGAACGGGGCTCGCCGCACCGCCGAATATTCGTGAGACGATTCACTTGTTGACTCAGTTTTCCAGGGCTTTGCAAGTCACGTCCGGTCTGACCGCACTGGCGATCCCCGTCTTTTCGGTCGTCGAAGCGCTGTTGCGCGTGGTCACGTCGATCACCAGTTTGGCCGCACGAACGCCGGTGGCCGATGTGGCGATGGCGATGGTCCCCGGTTTGTTCGGCATGTCACGGGTCGGTAATAATCCCGAACTGCGTCGCCTGTTGGAAACCCCGACGACACAAACCGAACGCTACTACGCCGTGGGATCGGATTTCCAGCCCAGCGATCCGGCTTGGAAATTCTGGCGGATGTTTCGCAAAGAACGGCTGGTCGACGCTGCGGCCGACGTGTTGTTTGACGGTGCCAACGATCTGGTCGTCGATACACCCTCGATGATCGATTTGGCCGCGGACGTGAAGATTCCCGATTCGCGGCTGATGGATTTCGGCCAGTCGCAATCCGTCCACCATCTGAACTATTTCTACCAGAGCGAGACGGCCAAGTTCTTGGGCGATACGTTGTTGTAGTGGGCTAATGGGCGGGGCAATTAACACTGATTGCGGAGATTCAGTTCCACTCGTCGGATTCAGAGACGTCCCTGCAACCGATCGGCATTGTTCGTCGCGATGCGATGGGCAAGAAGATTGGTCAAAAAATTGGTTGGTCAAAAAATAAGAAACGAGACACCGCACACGAGTAAGGGTGAATCAATGAGATTTAACCACAAAGGCCGTGCTGAACCGTAGTTGTCGATTCACTGTCTCGTTGGGGTTCCCGACGAATAAAATCTGCCTCCCCCTAATGGGACTCTTCATTTTTTGACCACCAAATTTTTTGACCCATTCCCCGTCGTCCAACGGGCGTATTGAATTCAATGTGGTGGCGTTCAGCGAAAAGTGTCAAAAATCGGAATTGATTAGACAAATCCGCTGCCGAAGCGCATCATGGGCAGTGTCATGCCCAACGATGCCCCATTTAACGCCCAAATTCGCCAAGCGGCCCGCGAGATCGCGGTCGGACGAGAATCGTCTGCCCAGACGCTCGCGATGGCCCAGTTGTATGACCTGACGGCGGATCGATTGGTCCGGTTTGCTGCGTCGATCACACGGCGTCAGCACGACGCCGAAGACGCGGTCAGCACGACGATGGTGAAGGTCGCGACGCGTCCCAAGCTACTCGTCGGCGCCGATCAACCCTGGCACTACCTGCTCCGGATGGTCCGCAACGAGTCGCTGGTGATCCTGCGTTCGCGGAGCCGTTGGTCGGCAATCGGTTCGATCGCGGAGCGTTTGATCGGTCGAACGTCGGACGTCGTCGAACGCGATGACGAAAATCGATTGGTTTGGGAGGCGATGGAAAGTCTGCCTGCGACGCAGAGCGAAGTCGTGGTGTTGAAAATCTGGGAACAATTGACGTTCGCCGAGATCGCCGAAGTGCTGCAGATCACGCCTTCGACGGCCGCCAGCCGTTATCGCTACGCGCTCGAAAAACTGGCCGGGAAACTTTCACGCGTGTCGAATTCCCAATCCGCTGATGTGGCTGTCTCCTCACGTTCGGTCGTGGAGCTAGGCCAATGACGATGCATCACGATGGCAAACGAGGATGTCCACTCCGCGACGATCATGCAGCGATCGAACGCCAGATCGCCGCGTTGGGCGGGTCGATCTTGCCCGGACGTCGACATCGCGATCAACTGCTTGAACACACCTCGGACTCGGCCGGACGAGCACGCAATCAGCTGCGAACGGCACGCGTCACGATCGTGTTGTCGTTGCTGTTGGTCGTCGTCTCGCCGCTGATCAGCGCCCTGACTCGCGTCGAAGTACCGTCGCCGCAGACGGCCGACCAAACCAACGCCGCCGCCCTTCGCCACGCCGAAGCCAACCACATGAGTTTTGACTGGGCGCTGGTCGATCTGTTTCACCAATTCCGTGAAAGCAAACGGCCGGCACGCTAGTGCAGGCGGTAGTGGACGAGGCGACAAGTCCTTGCCTTGCGTTTCCGGTAGGCGGTAGTGGACGAGGCGACGAGTCCTTGCCAAGATGCCGACTGCAGAGGACTCGTCGCCTCGTTCACTACCGGAAAGTC
>NZ_JBFHKV010000274.1:0-8760 GCF_041595215.1 Stieleria sp.
ATTCGGCAAACACGGCGTTGAATCGCGAGACATCGCCTTGAGCTTCGTTGACGCGTTTGAGCGCGTAACCCTCGGCGCCTTGTGTCTTCTGTTCCGCTTCACCGCGTGCACGTGGGACTTCTTTGTTGTATTCACCGTTGGCAACGTTGATCATCTGCTCACGTTCCTGCTGAGCTTGATTGACCTCGTTGAACGACGGTTGGACCGGTTGCGGTGGGTTGACGTTTTTCAGTTGAACCTGGTCGATGCTTAGACCCAGTTCGTATTTGTCGACCTGTTCCTGGAGTTGCAACAGTGCCTCGACCTCGATCTCTTGTCGGCCGATCGTGATGACTTCATCGACGGTGCGGTCTCCCACGACGGTCCGCATCACCGATTCGGAGATGTCGCGTAGCGTTTGGCCCGGATTGCGAACCTTGAACAAGAACAGCTTCGGATCGCGGACGCGGTATTGGATCACCCATTCGACCGTGGCGATGTTGAGATCGCCGGTGACCATCACGCGTTCCTCGGTTTGTTCGTTCGAGACTTGCGTGTCATTGGTAGCGCCGGGCGTGCCGAAACCGAATTCCTGTTTCAATTGACGCTTGACCGGAACGATCGAAACATCGTCGATGCCGAACGGGAATTTGAATCTCAGGCCCGGATCGACGGTTTTGACGTAGCGGCCGAACCGCAAGACGACACCCTGCGATTCCGCTTGGACCGTGTAGACGCTCGTGAACAGCAGCGCAAGGAGTAGGATCGCGGGGATCAACCAGGCCGCATAGGGCTGCAACCGCTCGAGGTCCGACCAGTCAGGGCCGCGTGGATTCGAATTGCTCATGAATCGATGGAGTCATTTGAAAGGAGTCACAGTCCGCGGATTCTGATCAATGCCTCCAACCGTCACCGGCAAGAACCAAGGGTCACCGCTCCAAAGGGTAGGTCTGAGAGGCCGTCCGGCTAGGCTCTCGATCTCAAAAATTAACGATCTTTCTTAATCAAGACCGATTCGCACGCACATCGTCGCTGACCGAAGTGCGACGCGGTGTGCGGGCCAGGGCTGCTTGTTACGGGACCACCATCACGCTCGAGTCCGCTTGTGGGCCAACCGCGGGGCCCTCCAATGGTTGCATCACCGTGATGTCCTCGGCGTCTTCGAAATCTTCCACCGGAACGCGGCTCATCCCAAAGTCTTCGACATACTGAGGGATTGGCTTCACCGGTCTACGGTTCTTGTTAAAATCCTGGACGGGTGTGAACAAGATGAACCAACCGACAATGACGAAGCCCGTGGTGGACGCCACGGTGATCCAAAGCAGTGGTGACCGCAATGCACCGCCGGCGGTGATCCCATCGCTCACGTTGGCTGGAGTTCGGTAGGGTTGAGCCTGCGACAATGATGGCTCGCCAGAATCGGTCCCCAGCGGCGAGCCCGTTGATGGCTGATTGTGGTTTGACATTTCATTGTCCTCTCATCTTGAACCTAAACCAGCGGACGATCGAAACCAAGCTTCGATTATAGGGTGCCGTCTCCCGATTCTTTCACGATTGTGGCGCGTGATGAAATCTTTTTACATTTCGCCCGCATCGATCACGCCCCTGCGATGGGCAAAGTGGGTGGCGATCGGATTCGTGTTTTGGATCGGCTTGTTGATCCTGAGCCCGTTTCCGCACTATCTGCCGCCGGATTTTGACTACGGGTTTCTGAGCAATAAGGCGGACTATTTTTATCGCTCCGGCTATTTCATCGGTTTCTATCTCCACATCGCGGGCGCCCCGATCGGATTGTTTTTGGGTGGGCTGCAGATGAGCCGAACCCTGCGAATGCAGTATCCACGGGTTCATCGAATCGTAGGCCGAGTTTACGTCACTGCCGTTTTGTTTGCGGCCGCACCGGGAGGCTTCGTCATGGCAGTGAAAGCATTCGGCGGATGGTCGACCACGCTCTGTTTCGCAATGCTCGCCGCGGCGACCTGGGGGGCGACCTTCATCGGTTGGCGAGCGGGCCGCGGGTACGATCTTCAGCAGCACCGGATTTGGATGCTGCGCAGTTACGTGCTGTTGCTCTCGGCCGTGTTCTTGCGGCTGGGGCATTTTGCGCTTCAGACGTTCGGTTTAACGCCGGAGCTGACTTATCAACTCGCCGCTTGGATCAGTTGGGTGATCCCGCTGATGATTATCGAGTTGACGATGAAGTTCTGCCTCGGCCGGTGGCGAACGCGCCAGGCCCATTCGTGAGTTAGGCTTCCACTGGCAACGCAACCAAGTCACCCGCGGCAGGCAGATCCAGATGGAAACGACAATACAGGAATCATCGGCTCGATTGGAAACGACGTCGCAACCGGACGATCGTCGGCCCGTCAACGACTGGCCGATGATCCGAATTGTGCTGAGTATTCAACAAGCATCCATCGTGGGGATCGTCTTCGTTTGGTCTCTCGCCGCGTTGGAAGATTTTGGCGTCCTGCAGCTCGGTTTGGAAGCAAGTGTAGTGCCGATGTTTACGACGATTGCGGGTTTTGCTCTGATCCTTGGAACGGGACTGTTAACCCCCATCTTCATGGAGCGATACCGGGAACATCACTTTGAACCGATTGACTCGGCTCCCCGCTCATTGGTTCAGTATCGTGAAAACTCCAACGACGCCCTCCGTGAAGCGGGTTTTGGAAAGGTCGGGACGTTCCGCGTTCGGGGATTAGCCCTGCCAACTCATTCCATAGTATTTCTCGGTTGCCAGCAGATGGTGATCGCCGAATTCGTCTTGTTGGGTCCAAACCAGGGGATCGAATTGGTGTCGATCACCGAATCCGGGCGTGTGATTGTGACCGCTTCGGCCGCACCGAAACGAGGCGAACCGGCCGAACGCTCGTTGCCCGGGATTGTCCTGACCAGCGCGGCAGAACACTCATTCGAAAAATTGCTTGCCATCCATCTTCGAAAGACGGACGAGGCTGCCGAAGAAGCCGGTTCATTGATCGCCGAACTGGTCGAAGACGACGTCGCCGACGTCCTGTGCTATTACAACCGCGCGTTCCACGACATGCTGGTCACATGCGGAACAAGGAGCGACGAAGTGGGGCCGATGACCTATGGGCGATTTCGGTTTCCGCAGGGAATCGTTTCGCCGTCAGAGGGACGTCGACGCGTTATTTGACCTTCACGCCTTCGATTCGGAAGACGGCCATGTGGGTCGCGCCTCGGGGACCTTTGCCGCCGGGGTACTTGTAGGTTTCCGGGTCGAGCACGAATTTGCCTTCGACCGTCACGGGGCGGGTTGAAAAGTCGGCGGTATGATCACCGACCATGGTGACGAAGACACAGTCGTACAGCGCCGCTCCGGGGCCGAAGCAGCATTCTTTGTTGTCGCGAACGAGTACGAACTGCTTGAAGCCTTCATTTTGATACGTGCTGCTGGGAAGGATGTAACCACGCAGCTTGACGTTTTTGCCGTTGATCGTTTTCAGACGTTCGGTCCACATCGATTCGTCGAAGGCACCGTCTTTTTCGATGTCAAACTTCAGATCATCGAAATTGATTTCGCCTTTGGCCAGCTGAGCGGCGGAACTGAGGCGGATTTCGACCTTGGGCCGCGTTTGGGGATCTTCGGCAGGGTCTTCGGCGGAGGCTCGGTTCGGACCCAGCGGCAGAACGCCGACCAGCAGCGCGCAAACGATCACCATCTGTAATGAACATCGGAATCGTGGAAGGTGGTGCATCTCGCTCGCTCGGTTGTTTGTCGGCTGGCCTAATTCACTTTCGTCCCTTTTAACCGGTAGAACACCGCGTTGTCAAAATCGGTTTGTTTTCGGGGCACTTGGTTGAGCGTGAACTTGCCGGCCAGTTTACGCCGCGTCATGCCGCCTTCGATCGTTTGGCCACCGGTCAGCGTGACTTCGACCATCTCACTGCTCTTGGGCTGACCGCCGAAACAGCAGGTCCCCAGGTCACCGACCAGGACGAATTGCCGCAACATGCCGCCGCCGCTGGACGGATGAATGTAGCCTTTGATGAAGACGTCTTTGCCGTCGAGTTCGAACGCGGTTTGCGTCGGTCGATCGGGTTCGGCGTCGAATTTCAACTTGTAAAATGGTACGCGAACGTGCCCCGGCGGGACTTCGGTCAGGTACACGTACGTGTGCAAGCCGATGCCGCCGACCAACAGCAAGGCGTTGGTGGCGAAGGCAAATTTTGCCAATCCCAGCCCACTAAATTCATTCGGATAGCGTCGAATCGACCGAAGCGCCAGCAGTGCAAACACGACACCGAGGATCGCCAAGGCGAGCAAGGCCTCGAACGGAGGAATCAGCCCCAGCAACGCGACGACGAACAACAAGATCGATGCGATCGCGCTGCGGCTGAGCGCCCGATAGGGAAAGTCCACCTCATCGGCGGACGACGACATTTGAAGTTCAGTAGCCATCGATGGTTTGTGGCAGAGTGGTGGGGGATCGTCGACGGCGATCACGCAAGCCGGAATGCTTACGCGACTTTCACCCCAGTCGCGGGGCCGCCGGTCAACACCAGAAACAGTGCCAAGACGATGGACGCCAAGGCGACCGTGATTACGTAGCCAAGGTCCCAAGGGTTCGTTTTTTGTGCCAGCAGCGATCGATTGCCGAGCTCGGTTGCGGTGACGTCGGTGCCGGCCAGGGAGACCGGCGCGGTGCCGGCTGGGGCAGCAGCGATCGGGACGACGGCGGCATAGCGTGTTCCGCGTCGCAGCGTCTTAAGGGCCGGAACGGATTGCGAAGTCGCCTCGTCGGCCGGCTTGGCGCGAACCGGGACCGGTATCGGGAAAAACGTCTTGGCCCGGCGAACCGCTTCGGGGTCAATTTTTTCGAGTTCCTCAATCGCCGCTTCGGCTTCGGGCAGGGGGCAGGCCCGCATGTAATTGATGACGGGCACGCGAAGCCAGTTTTTGTCTTTTTCCGCTTCCTTGAACAACGTCTTGAGCCGCTCGATCTGACTCCAGTCCTTCCATTTCGCCAAATCCGGAATCACCATGTCGGCCAGTTCGCCCCGATCGAGGATCTTGTGTAGCGATTCAACCAGCGCGCTGCGCGGAATCACGTCGCCTTCGGTACCGTGAAAGCGGATCGCCATGATCGCGGCGTAGCTCTGGGGGAACGGCGCCTTGTGGTTCGCGATGAACAGCTCATCGATCAGCGGCAATCCCGATTCGCCGGCCAAGGTCAGGTAGCAGGCGATCAGCGCGTCCAGGCCGCCGGTGACACTTTTGGCGGGGTTGCGGAGCATCGCTTCGAGCATCGGCAGATCGTCTTTGCTGCCGCAGACACCCAGCATGGTGAAGTACAGACGTTTTCGGTCGGCGCCGATTTCGGGCTGTTGGACCCACTCGATCAATTGGTCATGATCCATGTCGGGACCGATCTGTTGGATCACGTCGTAGGGTGCCGAGGCGAACTCGTCATAGGCATCGCGTGAAATCAACGCCTCTTCGTCTTCCAGGTAGTCGCGGAAAAAACGCAGCCGCGCGACGGCGTCATCTTTCACCTGACTGGCTTTGACGATGTATTCTTCGGCCCGTTCGCTGACCGGCAGACAGGACCACTGCAAGTTGGGCGGGTCGACGCCGGAAAGCAGGAATCGGCGTCCGACCTCGACTTTGCCGTAATAAATCGCGTCCACTTCCTGGCCGACTTTGACGTGTTCGGATCCCTTGAGCACCTTCTCGATCCGCATCTTCACCACGCCGGTGGTCAGGTTCCGCGTCAGCTCGCCATCGAGACTCGACGCGATCACGACGGCGTCCATCGTCAGCGATTGCTGGCGGATGGTCTGCTGGACGGACTCACAAAACGGGCAGGCCGCTGCGGAGGACCACGGCAACACAGCCATCAAGCCGAGCAGAAACAGGCCGATGCCCGTCCGTCCCGCAATCGGAAAGGTCTCGGAAATCCTCAAAGTTTGACGCCCGGGCAGGAGATTCGCCCGGAACCGTCGCCGAGTGGGAATAGGCTGCGGCAGGTGGGCCAGTCGTGGGGAGGGACGCATTCGGGTCTGGTGGGGTTGGAGTGGAGCAATGCGGCGTGGCTGCAAAGTTCGATGCATGGAGTTCAATAATAGGTGCTAAATGCCCTCGGTGAGAAGGCACAAATCGTTTCTCCTGGAAATCCCGGCACGATCGACTCAACCCATCCAGCCATTTTTGCCGATACGACCGAAGATCCGGGCTATCCGCCCAGGAGCCGATGATCCAAAACACCCGTAAGTTTCGGCGTCGGCGGACACTTTTGAAACGACCAATGAACCGAGCCGATTCGCGACGCAGCTTTCATCGCGTCCCAGACCGGCCGACAAGGGGGAGAGCAGGAATGCTTCGTCAGTTGATCATCGCCGCCGTTCTGGTGGCATCGGCCTTCACTTTGGCCGGCGACGCGTCGGCCGACCAGCGCGCGTTCGGCCAAGCCTGGGGCGGCAGTGCGAGCACACGCGACTGGAACCGATTCTACCACTATCCCTACGTGTATTACCCCCAGAATTTCTGGGGACAGGAATACTATCGTAGTGCGGATAGCTTGTACCACCGCTATCCGCCGGAGATGCGAATCCCCGTGTACAACAAAAAGTGGCACAACTACTACCCCAGCAACCGCCGCTATCACAGCGGTCACCACTTCATCTTGGACGTGTTCTAGGCTGGGATTCTAGCTGGGAGCATTCGTAGGCATGCTGTGCATGCCAATGAGCCGTCAGGCACAGCCTGACCGACGCCGAAACTCGAACCCACAAACGTCGGTTGGAAGACGCACGAATCGCGTCACCGACAAATGTGGCGGTTTCCGCTACCATGAGTGTCATGGCCAACAGCACCAAGATTCGTCCGCTCGGTCGGCTGATCGACAAAGCGAACTCGCCTTTCTGGGTGATCGGCCCCGATGGGCGACTGGTGTTTCTTTCCGCGGCGGTCGGCGATTGGCTGACCGTCGAACCGGAATCGTTGATCGGACGCCGTTGCCTTGCCGGCACCAGCATCACCGACGATCCGCTCGATTTTCTGGCCGCCTCACTCGCGCCGCCCCCGGGAATCTTGAAATCCGGAACGGCGTCGCTGTTGATCCAACCGACCTTTCCGGGTGCCAAATCACGCCGCATTGCGGCGCTGGACACGCGTTTCGTTCGACTCGGCCAAGGCGATGAATCCATCACCCTGGCTGTCGCGGGCAGCTTTCAAGACCATCTCGCCGACCCGGTCATCGATGCCGCGGTCGTGTTGCGACGACAGCTGGACAGTTGGCGCCGTCGCCATGAAACGATCGCCCAGGGCGTTTCGGTCGGCAATTCTCGCCTCGCCCAACGGCTCGGTAAACAAATCCGATTGGCCGGTACGGTCCGCAGCGATGTGCTGATTGTCTCCCCGCCGGGTTGCTTCGCCGAATCCATCGCAGCGTCGGTGCACCAATGTTCGGCCGCGGGCGAACCGATCGCCACGATCGACGGGCCGTTGATGGACGCCGAACTGTTGGACGCCAGCTTGGCTGCGGTGATCGCCCACTTGGCGGATTCGGAAACCTCAAGGGCGACCGCGATCCTCAAGGGAATCGACCAGACCCCGTTGGAAGCCCAACTCCGCCTGGTCGAACATCTGCGTGAGTCGAACGATCGATTGCGATTGATCGCCATCGCCAGCGACAGCGCCGTTGTCTCAAGCGGCGCCGACACCGAACCGAATCCAGATCTCGACGTTTTCCTGGAAGCGTCACTGCCGGTAGGGATCACGCCGCCCCTTGCCGACCATCTGTGTGGGCTGACCATTCGACTCCATCCGCTCGCCGATCGTATCGCCGATCTGCCGATGATCGCGACCGCTATGCTGGATCGACGGCGGGCCGGTGGAGATGGTTTGGCGGATCGCTTTGCCCGCGCCGCGCTCGATGCGATGGTGATTTACCCTTGGCCGGATAACTTTCGTGAACTCGACCAGGCCATTCGACATGCGATGCGAAGCTGTCCCGGCCAAGTCATCGGGCTGGAACACTTGCCGTTGGCGATCCGGTCGTACCGTCCCAACGAGTCGGTGCCGAAACAACAGCAAACCATCGACCTGGATCAGGTCGTCGCCCAGTTCGAATCGGATTTGATTCGCGAGGCCTTGGAATCCAGCGCGGGCAATCGGGCCGAAGCGGCGCGGAAATTGAACATTTCACGTGCCCGGTTGCTCCGCAAGCTGGAATCGATCGGCGACGGAGACTCGCCATGAACCATTTCGCTGCCGTTTCAAAGGCCAGCAGGGTGATCCCGTTTTGGGTCTGCGAATCGGGCCGCCGGTGGAGCGACGCGGCCAAGCGATTCGTGGGACCGTTCCAGCACGACGCGGGCGTGGATGCGTCCGGCCAGGACCTGGGATCGGGCCAGCCGACGTTCCACGTTCAAGTGTTGGACGCCGCCAAAATTCGAGCGTTGATCGCGGGCCAATCGGACCTCGTGGTCCTCTGGGAACTGTCCGCCGAAAACACGTCCGCGGTCGCCTTGCATGTCGCACAGGTCGGCGCCTCGCGACCGGATGTGATGCAATGGGCCGCGATCGACGACGTCTCCCGGCACCCCTCCGACCGCCTGGCCCTGCGGATTAGGGAGCTCGGCGTGTCGGCCGTGCTGCACCAGCCCCAAGAATTGGCCCTCCTGGCACGACTCGTCCGCCGTCGCTTTTCCGGTCTGTCGAGTAAGTCGAAGTTCTAAAAAAATCGAGAATTTGACTCATGAACCCGATTGATCTTGCCGCAGCTCGACCAGGCCCCTATCTGTAGGGCACCA
>NZ_JBFHKV010000275.1:0-8756 GCF_041595215.1 Stieleria sp.
CGGTTGGGCTGGGCCATCGAACGCAACGCCGATCGACCGGATCGCGACTCCGAGGGGGTGCCCTTGTATGCGCAGATGGAATCGGGAGGCTGCGCGATCGACTTTGACCTCGACGGATGGCCTGATCTGTATGTCGCTGCTGCCGGCGGCACGCCCGGAAAACTCGACTCACCCAATAATTCGATGTTTCGCAATCTGGCTGGCCGCTTCGCTGACGCGACCCACGCGACGCTCGCCGGCGACAGGGGATTCGCGCAAGGAGTCACGTTCGGTGACGTCAACGAAGATGGGTTCCCCGACTTGGCCGTCCTCAACTACGGGACGGATCGAGTTTTGATCAACAACGGTGACGGCACGTTTTCTCCCCGAGATGATTGGCTCTCGTCTGACCGTGAATCCCCCTGGTCGACCAGTGGGGCGATCGCCGATCTCGACGGCGACGGCATCTCGGACTTCATCTGCCTCAAGTATTGCGCCGGAATGGATGCGGCGACCGTCACCTGCCGAACGGAAGACGGTGCGGTCAGCCCTTGCCTGCCGACAAAATTTGCCGCCGATCGGGATGTGTTCTTCCGAGGGCGACCGCGGGGAGGATGGGAAGACGCCACGGACCGCTGGGCGGCATCGCCGTTGCAACCTGGGCGCGGGCTGGGTCTGGTCGTCGGCGATTTAGACGCAGTCGACGGAGTGGATGTTTTTGTCGCCAATGACATGACGAGTAATCATTTCTGGACGTTCGATCCACAGGGAAGCTCGAAAGAGTCCGCCACCCTTCGCGGCTTGGCCGTCGACGCCAGATTTCGCCCACAGGCATGTATGGGCATTGCGGCGGCCGATTTGGACACCGACGGTGACACCGATCTGTTTGTGACGAATTTTGAACAGGAACACAACACGTTCTATGAGCAAACCGAGCCTGGAATCTGGGCCGACCGAACCGCCCTACGGGGATTGATGGACGTGAGTTTTTCGCAACTCGGGTTCGGCACGCAAGCAGTTGATTTTGACAACGACGCGAACCTGGAACTGGCGATCGCCAACGGGCATGTCTATCAGGATGCGGAACCGCCGTCGAGCTACGCGCAGCGGATGCAGGTGCTCCACCGCGCGTCCGGGTCTCACTTTGAGGCGTTCGTGTTTGATGATTCGGACGGCTATGTGGGGCAAGAGCATGTCGGCCGAGCGATGTGGACACTCGATGCCGATCGCGACGGCCGCATAGACTTGGCGATCACACACCAAACCGAACCCTTCACGTTATTGATGAACCGGACGCCCGTCGAAAACCACTGGGTCAGGTTTCGCCTGGTCGGTGTTGATTGCGCCCGAGATGCGATCGGAGCGACGGTCACCATTCGAACCGATCACCTCACCCGGTATGCCCCTCTCGTCGCCGGTGATGGGTTTTACTGCGCGAACGAACGATGGATTCACTTCGGTTTAGGCCCCGACCACCGCCCCGGAGACTCGATCAGCGTCTCGGTCCGATGGCCGGACGCGTCCGAAGAAAACTACCAAGTGGTCGAGGATCGAACGCATGTGATCGTCCAAGGCCACGACCACGCTTTCGCGGTCGCTCGACAATCACCGAGCAACCGGTCCGGAATCTAGTGCCTGATACATGGGCATCCCACGAGGCATCACTCGTACGGTTCCTTGCCGTTGCGGGTGAACCGCCCCCAGAGTGATTCGCCTAAGGCTTTGGGTTTGATCCAGTGGATCGATCCATCGCCGTGAACCACCACCGCCTCCTCGCCAAAGTGGCCTCCGAGCACTTCATCGAGGTTCGATGGTGACGGCGTGAGATTGACGGGCTTGCTCCAGATCTCCGCGTGCTTGTCGGACGTTTCGAACACCATGATCGTGTTGGAAATTCCGTCGATGACGTCGCCGAATTTCGGCTGCTCGCCGTCAAAAAACAGCCCCTCGCCGACTGGAATCACGACGGTTGCGCGGTTTGCATTTGCGGCGGATGCATCGACGGCAAAAACATCCGGCATTTGATCGGCGAGTGGACGGTTGTGTTCGCTATCCCAAGGCTCGTCAAGACGGAACTTCTGGTACAGGGCGTACTCGGCTTTTCCCAAGAACGGCAACAACGCAACGCGCCAACTGAGTAGCGGTTCTCCACTTTTGCCGGTAATCACCGCTGAGGGGAGTCGGCTGTAGGCGGAGTGATAATTGTGAAGTCCCAACGCGATCCGTCGCAGTCGTGAGTTTGCAATTTTTCGTTTCGCCTCCACCGACCAGGTCTGCAATTGACGACTCCCCGCACTGGCCCCCAACTGTACGCGTAGGGTGCGGTCGTTGACGTCGCTGCTGCTTTGGATCTCGAGCGGCGCGGAAAGCCGGTCTTCGATGCTCTTGCGAATCGCGGTTTTTGTCGCGTTGGCGTCTTCCCCGTCGGCGACGTGAAAGAGGAACTCGATGCCCGCCGCTCCGGCCGGATAGGCAGAGCCGGATATCCAATCGACTTCGGCGAGCCGATGGGTGTCGACGGGAAACAAACGCTCCAGTTCGGCCAGACCGAACTCCTTGATCGACCGTCGACGATCAGCATTGAGATAAACGGCAAACTGCAGAGGCGCTGGATCGAGAGCCGAGAAGGCGGCGCGGAAAACTTCCCGGGCGTCGGACGGCTTCCCTAATCGATCAAAGTTCAACCTTGCCAGATTGCCGGCGACCATGGCTGCCCCGACCTTTCGGGTCTGCCCCAGGCCGTCGCCACCGTCCTCCTCCGCGACCGTTTGATTCGTGTCTGCGGACAGGACAACGATCGGATCGCGCGTAAACGGCACGTGACTTGTATCGGAGGCACTGAATAGCAGATACGCTTCGGCTACGTTCTTCATCTCCAATACGGGATCAATCGCCTTCCGCGTGTGTTCGGGCAAGGAGTTCCCAGCCAACCGCAGATAAGCCGATTCAGCGTCTGGCAATTGATGAAACGATTGTGGGTCGATGCGAACGATCGCGATCGCATTTTCATCCACGACGGAAAGTACTGTGGATGGATCAACCGCGTTCGCTGTAATTGCCATCGCGTTCAATGAGCAGACTGCACCGAGAATCGCACCCATCCAACGGACGCTTCGGCGTGCCGCATGATCTTTCGGACTGCAACGACATGATGTGGTGTGCATTATTTATCTCCTTGTGTGCGGATTTCGATTTCAATCGGACGGAATGACAATTTGCTTGTCGGATCATCAGGGGTGGCGATTCGGATCGTCGATCCATCGCGAGAATACGTAAACGGCTCTCCCGTCGCGGGATCGTTGGGAATCGGCAGAACCTCGATTTCATCGATCGAGGCAGGCAGATCGCCGCCGTGCGTAGCGGCGTGATCGCGGAGGGCTTCGATCACACGCAATGCTGCAATCTTCCGTTGAACGTTGGCTTGCCGATGAACAACGGTTTGAATGGAACTGCCGAGCATTTCATCGACGGGTAGCGCCGGCGGCGTCGGCGCGTCCCCGTCGGATTCTTGCTGCAGCCCTGCCAATGCGACGGACGTCGGCTGGTAAGCCCATCGCACCAGATTCTGAATTTTTCGTTGATGCGCGTCGTAGCTCTGCACGGCGATCGCCTGAGCGACCGAGAACTCTTCGACTTGGGCTGCCGGATAGCCCGCCCGGACGAGGCTTGCCTTTGCCCTGGGGTAGGCCTCCATGACCAGAAGTCCCAAGGCGGGGCGTGAGCGATTGCGATTGCCGCCGAACAGATCGGATCGATCCCAGAAATCGCGAAGGGCGCCGGTCCATTGATCCGTGGACCACTCGACGAAACGCCAGTTCTGTCGGCGCTGGGGAGTCGATTGAGATTCGTCCCGGGATGGATCATCGCGATCGGGTTGCCGCTGCTCGATTTGTCTGGCTTGGGCAAACAGCGGATAAGTGGATTCGAGACCGATCAACTCGGCATCGAGCCCCGGGCGTAGATCGACCAGCGGGTCGGGCAGTTCCGCGAGCGCCCAGGCGAGATTCGGAGCGTCAGGCTGCTGCACCCAATCGAACAGACAGTCTGCCATCATGTCTTCGATCCCGATTGCGACGAGTGTGCAAACCAACGTGTCTCCTTGAGCGATATGCTTGGCCAAGGCAAAACCCAGCTGCAGTGATTCGAGGGCATCGCCGAAACGCTTTTCGGCGATTTGGTACTTCACCCTCAACACAATCAGCCGCGCGTACGAACGCGCACGTTGAACTTCCGGCAGCAGGATTTCAAAGTACGGTTCGTCGGTGTTGAGCAGTTGCCAGTCACAATGCCGTGAGCGGGCTGCTTTCTGGAGCGACCCGAACACACCGCTGTGGACAGGTTGACTGCCGAGCCATTTAAATTCTGGATGGTTTTCGGCCAGATCATTGGACGGCAAGCTGACCAACTCACCGATCTGGTCCCAAAGATCATGCCTCTGCAGCAACGCTTGTTGCTCCGCATAGACCTGTCCATACCAGACCACGGCATTGCCAGGAATCTGATCCCTTAGTGGTGGCAACAGGGAATGCGTCAGTGGCGGATCGGCGACTGCCATGGGGCGAACCATAAGCGTCTGTGAATCGACTTCTTGCGCCGATGAGTTCGCTGACGTCGCCAAACCGGTCACACCGATCACGCAAACGAGTAACCTGCGTATGAATCTCAGTTTCATTGTGATGTCCTTCTAAAAAAGTGGTTCTGAGGACTCGTGCCTGCGTACTGCGGGGACTCCTCGCGTCGTCTACTACGGCTTACCCGAATCAGCGTACTGCGGGGACTCCTCGCGTCGTCCACTACCGCTTACCCGAATCAGCGTACGGCGGGGACTCCTCGCGTCGTCCACTACGGCTTTCCCGAATCATCAGGGCGAGACGGATGACTAGGAACTTCGCTCAACTTCACGAAGAAGAGCGCGGCGCAGCGGCAAAGAAACATTCGCCGGCGGTGGTGTCTCGGCGGAACGTTCTCCCCCGTTTACCGAAACAGATCGCAGAGGGTCATCTTCCGGCGAACGATACAGTGAACGGGTACCGAGTACGCCGCCCTGGGGCAGCGTCTGGTCGACTGGATCAGTCACGACCAACGGCCTGACCGCAGCCGGCTTGGTTTGAGATTCCGCCGGGGATGGAGAATCCACCGAGGGTAAGATGCTGGTCTCGCCATCAGGTGCGACCCAAGGATCGGCAATCCTGATCCCCCCTGTGTCGTCGCGAGAGTTGTGCGTGGACATCAGCATGACCAAGCTCGCCGCCAGTGCGCCGACCATGCCGCCGACGACGGCAGAACCGCCACTTAGACGACGCGATCGCGATTGAACCTCGACGCAGTGACCGGAGGACGAATCGATAGGCGTAGCTTGCCCGTGCCGAAATCCGTCCTGGAAACCGGCCCGATACACCAATTGATCCGAGTCGATTCCCTTGGGCTTCAAGGACCGAAGGGAATTCTCCACGCTCGTTTGTCCTCCGTCGCCCATTTTGTTCTCGATGGGGTCCGGCGATGGGTCTGGAATGGTCATTTCGAACTATCCCCTCGTGAATTCTTCGAGTTTGATGTTGAGTTGAGATCGAACGGCTTGAAGGCCTGATTGGTAGCGACGCGAGGCCGTCCGCGGCGAAATCCCGGCCAGCTCGGCGATTTCGTCAAACGAAAGCTCATTCCACAATCGCAACACCAGAATCTCCCGAATCGGAACGGGTTGACTCATCAATGCACGTGTTGCCAGTTCGCCGTCGAGTGATTCATCGATGCTGTCACAAAACCAGTTGATGCGTTCATCGCGACTGATTTGCTCGTGTTTTTTTCGCCGCGACTGGGAGCGTGCTGCGTTCAACGCGTCCCGCCGAACGACCTTGAACATCCAGGCGCGCGGGTTCTCGGGAAACGGCGTTTGACGAAACAGTTTCAAAAATGCATCTTGCACGACGTCCTCTGGCACGTCGCACCACTGACGGGCCAACAACGTCAAACCAGGGCCAAGATCGCGCACCAAATTTGAGAATTCGAATCTCGGCGTCGAATTCCCCTCTGGTTGCATGGATCTGTCTGGCGGGCAAGTTCGAGTGGAAAGGAGTCGGCTGTCAGAGAGAAGACACCGCCGAAATCAAGTTGCGTCAAAAAAAATTGTCAAACGGGCGGTGAACGTGGTGCCATCGATCAAGAGACACGTGCCGGAGCACGATTGCGTATTGAGGCAATTCCCTCATGAAGATCTCGGCGAACGGCTCAAGAGGAATGATGAATCGGACGCAGATTGAAACCGGACCAGTCGCCAGACGGCGACACAAGGCCGAGTGTCCTACTACCGGCAAACTCGCCGTCAAGGATTCGGAGTTCTCTGCCAGATCCGATTCAATCGTCCGGGTCGGATTCCGATATTGACCAAGTGAGCACGTTCGGCAACGTGTGGCAAGCAGGCGGCATCAAGTTATCAACGCGGATCGATTGTAAGCCAGGGAAGTACCGTGAAGGAAGATGGACGCCTCAGACTTCGAACACTGACGTTGTGGATCAGCTGCTTCGTCATCACCACGTGCGCCGCAGCGACATCGTCTGCCGCCGATCCGAGACGCGTCCTCGACACTGACGAAGATGTCTACCGGCCTTACGTGGCGGCGGGGGTTCGCCCGAGTGACGACGACGTTCGCTTGCATACCGATATGTTCATTCCGTTGTTTTGGAATGAATCCAGCCTGCTGTTCGCCGATGTGCGGGGGCAGTTTGCCGACGTGGGTGGAGGCGAAGGAAACTGGGGGTTGGCGATTCGACATCTGTTGGATTGTGAATGCATCGTCGGCGCCTATGGCTTCTATGACTTGAAACAATCCGCCAATGGCAATTGGTTTCAACAGGGAACGATCGGCGCGGAACTGTTGACGCGGCGATTTGATTTGCGGGTCAATGGCTACCTGCCCGAAGGCGGCTCCCAAACGGCGGTCGCGCCGACGGCCGTGATTTCCAACGGCAACCTGGTGGTTCAGAACAACGAAGAGCGGGCGTATCACGGGTTTGACGGCGAAGTCGGGGCATTGCTGTGGCGAAAACCCAAATGGTTCGATAGCGAAATCCGAGGGTTTGCCGGCGTCTTTCATTTCGAAACCGATTCGGTCACCGCCAGATCGGTGGCCGGACCGCGTCTGCGTGCCGAATGGCGCTGCTACGATTTGCCCTGGATGGGGCTGGATTCTCGCTTGACGCTGGGCGCCCAATACCAGCATGACGACGTCCGCGGCGATCAATCCGCGGCGGTGATCGCCGTCCGTTTGCCGTTGGGAACCGATCGCGGACGATCTCGACGCATGTGTGTCATGCAACGACGGATGACGGATGTCATCGTCCGCGACATCGACGTGGTCACCCGAGCCACACCAACGCCCGGCGGGCAAGAAGCGGCATTGCACGCCGAGCACGACTTTGCCATCGGCTCGGTCACGGTTCTGGACGCCGAAACCGACGATGTGCCCGATGCCGTCGCGACGTCGACGACCGACACGGTCATCCTGGATGGTTCCGCCGGTGAACTGGAACTGAGCAACTCGATCGTCGTGCAAGACGGACAGAACCTGCTGGGAGGCGGGTTTACGGTCAAGGGTGCCGATACGGGCGCCGTGGCACGCTTCGGAACTCCGATCCATCTGCGCGGCAGCGACGACACCCAGTCGGTGATCGTCATGGCAGACAATGCCCGGGTCGGCCATTTCAGCATCGAGGGCGGACTGCACGGCATTTCCAGCGACAACGGCACGGATTACGACGATCTGGCCAACGTGCATCTGTTTGGCAATGAAGTCACGGACGCGGCCGAGCATGGGTTCCGTTTTGCGGCACTTGACGCAGACAGTTCCCTGACGCAAAACCGCGCCTTCGACAACGCCGAAGCCGGCTTCTGGATCGACGACAACAGCGGAACGCTTGATCGCAACACGTCGCAAGACAATCAAACGGCCGGGTTCGTGATCGCGTCCAACAGCGGATCGGTCACGGCCAATCGTGCCATGGAAAACGGCGAAGAAGGCTTTCTGCTGGCCTACAACGATGGCTTGATCTTCCAAAACGAAGCGATCGAGAACACGATGTCCGGGTTCGTGGTGTCCTACAACGAAGGCGACATCAGCGAAAACGAGTCGACCGACAATGCTTCGTCAGGGTTCGAAGTGGAAACCAACAACGGCGTGGTGAGCAACAACGTTGCCTTCGACAATTTCCTGGACGGTTTCTGGTTCGAAGACAACTACGATACGATCCAAGACAACCTGTCCGTTTTCAACTTTGGAAACGGGTTTACGCTCAACGATACCGCGGGCACGGTCAGCGGAAACTATGCCGCATCCAATTCGTTCAATGGTTTCGAGTTCCGCAATAACTTCGGCGATTTCGAAGACAACACGTCCGAACAGAACGGATCCAATGGCTTTGATTTCAAACACAATGCGGGAACAATTACGCGGAACCAGGCAATCGCCAACGACGACGACGGATACGATTTCTCCTACAACCTCGATACGTTCAGCGACAACGAAGCGATCAGCAATTGGAACGATGGCTTCCAGTTTTACAGCAACGATCACCTGATGACGGGCAACCAGGCGATTGGCAATGCCGAAGACGGTTTCTACTTCAACCAAAACAACGGCTTGTTTGACGACAATTACGCCGAAGGCAACTTTGACGACGGCATCGACCTGGTCGAGAATTTTGGCACGCTTTCTAACAACGAGTCCAACGACAACGCCGACCAGGGCTACACCGGACTCAACAGCGGCACGTCGACGGACAAC
>NZ_JBFHKV010000276.1:0-8718 GCF_041595215.1 Stieleria sp.
AACCACGGAGATCCACAGCACCGATGCGGAAACGAAGCAAACAGAACGTCACGTCGAACCGAATCACCGCCATGTCGATCTCTACGCGGCCAGTCGCACGATGGTTGCCCCAAGCCGTCGACCGTCGCCCCACTTCTGTCCGACGCAGAGGCCCATCGCTGCGTGGGCTCGTCTTGCTGCTGGTTGCCAGCTCGCTGATTTGGGGCTGCGATCGCTCACCGCCTGCCGGAGACCCGGGCGGAAATACCCCGCTGGAAAGCACCGCCACGCCAGGTACCAAAACCCTGGCCAATCCAGTCGGTACGCTCAAGTTATCGCTGCGGCGGCAACAGTGGGACCAGGCTTGGGAAGCGTCACAGATCATCCTCGCCCAAGCCGGTGTCGACCAAACCGCGACGATCCAGGCAACCCATCCGGGACTGATGAAAATCGAGCCGGACACCTTGGCGCTGATCGCGCAGGCCGCCCACCAGAGCGGGCATCCCGATCAGGCGGCCAAATTCTTGCGTTCGGCGTGTCAATCCGAGTCGTTCGCCAACCCCAGTCGTGTCCGCCAGACCATGATCGCGATGATCGGGCTGGGACAATACCACGACGGGCTGGATTTTTTGGAACAGGCCCTCCAGGCTCAACCCGACCAGCACGAAACCCGCCGCTGGCTGTTCGATTTCTACATCGGCGCCGATGATCGCGTTTCGGCGCTGCGACACGGGCAAACCCTGGTACTCGCACGGCGGTTCGACATCGCGATGCTGAAGGACTTGAGCAATACCGAACGACGAACGCTCGACGCCGACCCGCTGGACCAGATGGTCACCCGCAACCCCGACGACAAGCGACCGCTGTTGGGGGCGGCGAAGTCAAAATTCGACGAAAGTAAATTCGACGAGGCGATCAAGCTGCTCCGCGAGATCGTCGCCGATCACCCGCAACATCATCCCTCGCAAGCTTTCTTGGGCCAGGCCCTGGCTGCGTCTCGGCGGTTCGAGGAACTGGAAACCTGGGCCGCCGAGCAAACCGATGGGATTCAGGACTACCCGGCCTATTGGATTGCCCTGGGCGATTGGGCTCGGGCGAACGATGACGGGTCCGCAGCACTTCGGGCGTTTGCCCAAGCGGCCGTCTGTGGCGATCCCGAAGTCGTCCAGATCTGGACGCGGTTGGCGACCCTGCTGCCCGAGTTTGCCGCCCAAAACCCCGACGTCAACAAACAGATGGTCACGATCGTCAATGATCGCGCCCAACAGTTGACGCGATTTCACCAGTTGAAAGATCGCTTCACGCGGACCGGCGAAATCTCAAGGGCGATCGCGTTGGAGATTGCCCAGTCGCTGGAAAAACTCGGGCGGCTCTGGGAGGCCGAAGCCTGGTCGGCGATCGCGACCACCCTACCCGAAGACGACTCGGTTGACGTCGCCGGATTTCGCGACGAGCTGGTGCAACGTTTGAAACCGGGCACACCCTGGCGGGTGCCCGAGGCGCTGCCCGATTTCGACGTGCTGTTTGCTCGACTGCCACTGCCAAGTATCGAAAAGGTGGTTTCGACGAACGATCCGAGCGAACAAACGATCCGCCGCGACGACGCGGTCGCCGGTGAAGCCGCCGAAGAAACCGGCGTGGCGGTCGACTGGAAAATCGCAGACGAAGCGGTGCAGCGCGGATTGACGTTTTGGGGGCGGACCAGCGAAACGCTCGACAAGCCGGGAATCATGCTCTACCAGACGCTCGGTTGTGGCGGCGGAACGATCGATTTTGATTTGGATGGCTGGAGCGACTTATATCTGGTGGCCGCCGGTGGAACGCCGCCCGGACAAGATTCCGATGCCAACGAGCTGTTCCGAAACCTGGACGGACAATTCCGGCCCGTCGGCGAAATCGCACAAACCGGCGACAAGGGATTCGGACAAGGCGTCGCGGTCGGAGATGTCAACGAAGACGGCTTTCCCGATCTGCTGGTGCTCAATTACGGCCCCAACCGTTTGTACGTCAACAACGGTGACGGAACCTTTCGGGATGCCAGTGACCAGATGCCAGCGGGCGACGCTGACGAATGGTCCTCCAGCGGCGCGATCGCGGATCTCGACCACGATGGCTTGGCGGATCTCGTCGTCGTCAACTACTGCGCCACGCTGGGCCCGGTCACGCGAGGCTGTCCGATGGCCGGCTCCACGGTGATGCGATCCTGCTCCCCGATGTTGTTTCCAGCCATGCCGGATCGCTTTTTACGTTCCAGCGGCGACGGAACGTTTTCCGACACGACCGAAACCTGGGGCGCGATCACGGATTCGCCCGGGCGTGGACTGGGAATCATCGTCGGCGACTTGGATGGCCGGCTCGGCAATGAAGTGTTTGTGGCCAACGACATGACCAACAATCACTACTGGAGTCGCGTGGCGGGCGAATCGAACGACACCCAACTCGCCTTGTCCGAGTCGGCGATGCTGCGTGGAATCGGCGGCGACGACCGAGGGATCCCGCAAGGTTCGATGGGGATCGCCACCGGAGACTTTGACCGAGACGGCGACGTTGACTTGTACGTTACGAATTTCGACAAAGAATACAACACGCTGCACACGCAATCCTCGTCGGGCATCTGGCAAGACCGCACCGGACCGCTGGGGCTGGTCGAGGCCACACGTCCGCTGGTCGCATTTGGCACCGAAGCGATCGACCTGGACAACAGCGGCGACGCGGAGATCGTCGTCACCAATGGGCACGTCGACCTGTTCTCACGAGGCGACGAGAAAGCGATGTATGACCAGCCGATGCAGATCTTTCAACGATCCACGACGGGCCGCTATAGCAGCGTTTCGGTCGGAACTCTGGGGCCGTACTTCCAGAACAACCACGTCGGCCGCGGCTTGTGGACGATTGACGCCAACCGCGACGGACAAGTCGACTTCGTGGTCACGCACCAAACCGAACCGACGGCGCTGATGATCAATCGCACCGAGAACAGCGGCAACTGGATACGTCTGGACTTGAAAGGCCGCACGTCCTCCCGCGACGCGATCGGAAGCACCCTCCGCGTCGAAACCAGCCAGGGCACACACACCGGGTTCCTGGTCGCCGGTGACGGATATCAATGCAGTAACGAACGCGTGCTGCACTTCGGTTTGGGCGACCTGGACGACGCGTCGGTGACCGTCTCGGTGACCTGGCCGACCGGAAAAACCGAGCAATTCACGCAGCTGCCCACACGAACACAAAACGTGATCGTCGAATCCAACTAACCAGTGGCGTAAGCTTCCAGCTTGCGATTCTCCTGCATCTTTGATGCTTCATTCCGAAGATTCATTCTGGACGAAGAACTCCAGGCCATTTTGCCGGGCTAATCATCGAAAAATGTCACCCTGTCATCCGTGGGTTCGCGCTGCCATCGGTGGGTTCAGTAGTCCGTTCAACGCTCCGCAAGTTACCGACTGACACCGATTCTGCGCGACAAACGCAACCTTAGGTTCACTCTGGATGAAGCATGAAGGTAAAGGGGCGGGTCGGAAGCTGGGGTTTCCGGAGAGGCAAGCTAGGACTCGAGTTCTTTTAGGCGGGCTTCCAGGTCGTCGATTCGTTCGGTGACGGCGTCCAATCGCGCGATCAGCTGATCGATGACATTCTTGCTGGTGTCGGGGACCGCCGCCGACTTTGCCGCTTGCTTTTCGACACGGGCTTCTAAGTACTGGCGTTCTTGTGGCGGATAAAGTTTGTGGGCAAACGTTTGCCCGCGTCCCGGAGGCGTCAACGCTTCCACCAGATCCTTGTCGGCCAGCGATTTCAAAACGGTTTTGACCGAGTCGAGATCGGGCAGACTGCACATCCGCGACGCCCGAGTACGGATCTCGCCGATCGTCTGCGGCCCGCGGAGCAGCAATTCGGTCAACACGGCGGCCTGCGGATTGTCCAGGTCCAACCAATCGTAGGCGGCATGACGATACTTGGTCACCCGTCCGCTGCCCTGGATCTCCCGCGCCGCCCCGACACCCCGCAACTCGTCCAGCGCCAATAGCACGTCGTCTTCGTCGAGCTGCATTTGCGGAGAACGATTCGATTTTTGATTGCAACCGCTGATGATCGCCGCGGCGGACATCGGATAGTTGTCCGGAGTCGTTTTGGCTTTCTCCACCAACACACCCAGCACGCGGCGGGCATTGGCGGACAAGGGCACAACCGGCTTGGCATCTTCGCCGTCGTTTTCAGACATGGATCACTGGAAGGGGAAGGGAAGGAGGGAAGTCAAACACGGCACGGACGATTCATCCGCACGCCCCGGCGCTGTGGTTTCGCGACCGAGGCCTGTAGTTTAACGCCCCGAACGCCCTTCGTCAGTCGGCATCATTCGGTGCCGATTCCGCCTGCGGTCGCCCAGTAGCCGCCTCGGGAATGATCGAACCGCAGCTTGGCACCGCGAAACGATTCGTCAAACCCGTTGTCGGCATCGTAGACCTTGTGCCCGCCGACGAAGGTCGCGACCGGCCAGCCCGTCAACGTGACCGAGTCCCACGGCGACCATTTGGATTTGGTGTGTTGCTCGGCATCGCGAATCGTCTTTTGTTTGTGCAGGTCCACCAGCACCAGATCCGCATCGTATCCGTTTTCGATCCGGCCCTTGCCCACGATCCCCCAGACGCGCGCCGGGGCATCACACATCCACGACGCGACTTGGTTGATGGAGCATCGTCCCTGGGTGACTTGATCGAGCATCAACGCCAAACTGTTTTCGACGGCCGGCAACCCCGAGGGGCTGTTGGGGTACTGCGCCGCTTTTTCTTCCAGCGTGTGCGGGGCGTGGTCGGTCGCGATGACCTGGATCGTCTGGTCCAGCAACGCCTGGAACAGTCGGCGATTGTCGTCGGCCGATTTGATCGAGGGATTCATTTGGATCCGAGTTCCCAGGCGGGGGTAATCGTCGACATTGAAAAAGATGTGGTGCAGGCAGACTTCGGCGGTGATGTACGGCGCGGGATCGGCCAGGATTTCCAGTTCGGCGGCGGTGGAGACATGCAAGACGTGAAAGCGATGTTTGTATCGGCGGGCCAAATCGGTCGCCCGCCGAGTCGCGATCACGGCGGCCTGGACGTCCCGGATGCGTGAATGGTCGGCCACATCGGTGGTACCGGCCAATCGAGCCGCATTGGCGCGAACCGTTTGTTCGTCTTCGCAGTGGGCGCAGATCGGCAGTGTCGTTTCGGCAAAGATCCGCTCCAACGCCTCCTGTTCATCGACCAACAAGTTGCCGGTGCTGCTGCCGATAAAGATTTTGATTCCCGGGACATCGGTCACCTTGGCCAACTCGGCGGAGTTGTCGGGGGTCGCTCCGATGTAAAAGCCATAATTGACCAATGACTTTTCCGCGCCGAGTTGCTCTTTGGCACGGACACCGTCGAGCGTCACCGCGGGCGGTTTGGTGTTGGGCATTTCCAAGAACGACGTGACGCCACCGGCGGCACAGGCATGGCTGGCGGTCGACAGGTCTTCTTTGTGCGTCAGTCCGGGTTCGCGAAAGTGAACCTGGTCATCGATCACGCCCGGCATCAAGTGCAAACCCGCACAATCGACCACGTTGTCGGCCGCAGCGTCGGCGGACGCCGCCACATCCAAGATTTTGCCGTCTTCGATCAGAACGGAACTCTCGGTGACCGTGTCGGCCAGCACAACGGATGCATTTCGAAACAGGGTGCGGGGCATCGAATCGTCCAATAAACGCGGCGGAAAAAGAGAGGGTCGCAGTCGCCCAATCAAGGCAGAATCATCCAGGAGGGCGACGACGGTTTCAACCATCACCCCCTGTCAATCGTATCGGTCGAAGCGCCTGACGCGAAGAGGCCGCCAGAGTTGGGCGACCTGCCAACCAGAGCACGGGAAAAATCCGGACTGCCGCCCCGAAGCGTGCCGGCATCGCGTTTCGATCGACTATCCTGGGCTGCGAGTCGGCGGTGTGCCGGACGGATCCCCTGGCATCCGCGTGGCACGCCAGGCAATCGGGGGCCGGTTTTTCACCCAACATTCAGCCGACCCGACGAACCGCAACAAGGTTTCGGGCCGCGATGAAGCGACAAAGCACTTTTCATCACCCATGAATCCGATCCCTTCGCCACCCGACCGCCTGGAGATCCGCTCGTTCCGACCAGGACGGTTCCAGCCTTGCCGTGGCGGGTCGGTCCGCCGCGTGGGTTTGCAACTTGCCCTCGCGTTGCTGCACGTGCTCCTGCTTTCGGCCACCGGCTCGGCGCACACGACCGGTGAGACCTACGTTTGGCTGAATGTCGAAGAGGATCGATTGACCGGTCGCGTCGAAATCAATTTGAATGACTTGCGAGATAAATTGGGAATCGACGTTCCACCAGCCGGTGATTCCACAACCGGTGACGTGACAGCGGAATCCGCGCCCGCGGACGATCGCATGACGATCCTTCGAGAAACCCAGCCACTGGTGCTGGATTATCTGCGCCGACACTACGGCATTTCGGTCGCTTCGAAACCTGTTCCGATCCAGTACATCGACTTGCGGATTCTGGACCTGCCCGACGACGAAGGAAGCTATGCCCAATATGTTTACCAAACCCCCGTCGGTCCGATTCCGGATGTGATCACGATTCGCAACAGCCTGTTTGTGGAAGATGACTTTACCCACCGAAGCTTGGTCTGCATCGAACGAAACAAGAAAAGCGGTCAGGAGTTCGAAGGCGAGTTCACCGCGATGGTGTTCGGGGCGCACAACCCGGTCCAAGAACTTGATTTGAATCACATCGACCTGTTGCTTCGCCCTCGCGATTTCATTTGGCAGGGTGTGTTGCACATCTGGATCGGCATCGACCACATCCTGTTTATCGTCGCATTGCTGTTGCCGGCGGTCTTGGTCCGTCAAGAAGGCAAGTGGGTCCCGGTGCCGAGTTTCAGGCAAGCGTTTTTGAACATCGTCAAGATCGTCACGCTGTTTACCGTCGCGCATTCGATCACGCTCAGCTTGGCCGCGCTCGGTGTGATCGACCTGCCTTCGCGATGGGTCGAATCACTGATCGCCTTGTCGATCGTGTTGGTGGCGATCAATACGATTCGCCCCCGATTCAATGACAAGACCTGGCTGATCATCTTTGGGTTCGGCCTGTTCCACGGCATGGGGTTCGCTTCGGTGATGAGCGAACTGCCGTTTCGCATGATACATCTGGTCAAAGTGCTCATCGGGTTCAATCTGGGCGTCGAACTCGGGCAGTTGGCAATCGTTGCGGTGGTGTTTCCGCTGATCTTCCTGCTGCGGAAACGGGAACTTTATCAGCGCGTCGTGCTGATCGGAGGGTCCGTGGTGATCGGCTTGATCGCCAGTTACTGGTTCGTCGAACGGGCATTCACATGATAAAAAAACACATCCTGTTAGTGCTCCATCATCGCCACGTCACCCCTACCGCAATGCACGGCGAAATCGAAGGTCCGCACCGTGATCTGTTTCACCGTGACGGGCACCTGAAACGTTCCGCGCCGCCCCAACCATCGAATGCTCTCAGGTCACCGTTATGAATTTTGATTGGAGCGAAGCACAACTCGCCTATCGCGACCGGATGCAAACGTTCGCGTTCGAGCATCTGAGCGACGATGTGATCGACAGAGACGAACGGAGCGAGTTCGCCGAAGACCTTTGGCAGCGGGCTGCCGAATTTGGCATCCAGGGCCTGTACATCCCGACCGAATACGGCGGTCGAGCTTCGGCCGATATTGAAACCGCAATGCTGGCCATGGAAGCGCTCGGCTACGGATGCAGCGACGGCGGTTTGCTGCTGGCGCTGAACGCACAGATGTGGGCCGTTCAGCTGCCGATCTTGCACTTCGGCAGCGAGTTTCAAAAAGAACGCTTTCTGCCAAAACTTTGCGACGGCACTTGGAAAGGGGCGCATGGGATCACCGAACCGAGTACCGGTAGCGACGTCTTTCATCTGAAAACGACGGCGGAGAAAGTCGACGGCGGCTACGTGCTCAACGGCAGCAAGTGCATGGTCACGCTCGCACCGATCTGCGACGTGGCGCTCGTCGTGGCGAGTACGAATCCGGCGAAGGGCAAGTGGGGGCTGTCCACGTTTTTGGTCGAAGCGAAACAGCAGGGATTTCGCCGCGGCGCAAATCATCTGAAAATGGGCCTTCGGACCGTCCCGATCGGCGAACTGCATCTGAACGACTGCTTTGTCCCCGAATCGCATCGACTCGGCAAGGAAGGTGGCGGCTTCGCCACGTTCAATCATTCGCTGGAATTCGAACGCTGCTGCATCTTGGCCAGCCAAGTCGGCGCCATGCAGCGCCAATTGGAAACCTGCGTCCGGTACGCAAAAGAGCGTTCCCAATTCGGCCAGCCGATCGGAAAATTCCAGTCGATCTCCAATCGAATCGCGGACATGAAAGTTCGCTTGGAAACGTCAAAGCTGATGCTCTACAAGGTCGCGTGGCTGAAGAGCCAGGGGAAATCAGCGATGATGGACGCCGCCATCTTGAAACTGTACCTGAGTGAGTGCTACGCACAGTCCAGCGAAGACGCGGTGCGGATTCATGGCGGACGAGGCTACCTGTGCGAAAATGGGATCGATCGAGATTGGCGTGACGCGATCGGCGGCGTCTTGTACGCCGGCACGTCGGACATCCAACGCAACATCATTGCGGGACTGCTTGGAGTTTGACGATGGCGGATCTGCTACACGAAAATCTAACACGTTCGACGTCCAAGACACCCGACCAAGTGGC
>NZ_JBFHKV010000277.1:0-8715 GCF_041595215.1 Stieleria sp.
CCAGGGTCTGTCCCCATCACACCAGGGTCTGTCCCCATCACACCAGGGTCTGTCCCCATCACACCAGGGTCTGTCCCCATCACACCAGGGTCTGTCCCCATCGATCCAGGGTCTGTCCCCGACGATCCGGGGTCACCCTCCCTCTGGGAGGGTCGCGGAGGAGTTTGCGACGACGCGGGGAGGGTTTTCGCCGCGTCGCTGCTGGTATCGGTGGATGCTGGGTAGCCGGAACCCTCCCCTCGCTGCGCTCGACCCTCCCGCATACGGGAGGGTGACTCCGTAACTTGATGCCGATGGGGGTTTGTCCCCGGCGATCTGGGGTCTGTCCCCGGCGATCTCTGACGATCTCCAGGGTCTGTCCCCGGCGAACTGGGGTCTGTCCCCGGGGGGAGGGGTAGATTGGGCGGGGTTGTTGGTTTGGGGGAGACTTTCTTGACCAGCCGCTTCAACACCGGGGGCAGGGTGGGGAGCGTCGCCAAGACGCCTCCGCAGAGTGCACACCAAGCGATCCATCGCGGTACCGGCAACAGAAAGATCAAACCTCCCGCCAACGCCGCACCGACCGCCATCATCGTCAGCGTTTCTAAAAAGACGGCGATCGAGCCGGCCACGACCGGAACCCCCACCCCCGCCAGTCGCCCCGCCCGGATCACCACCACCATCGCTTTGCCGGGCACGTACTTTCCCAAATGGCCGACCACTTGGGCGGACAAGGCGTCCTGAAGGCCGACGCGATAGCCCAACACCCGTGTTCCTTCGTACAGCACCAACCCGCCGGGAATCAGCCCGAGTCCATAGAACACGGCGGCCAAGCCGATTTTTCCCCAGGCGAGATTCAGCACGTGCGGAACCCGGGACCGAGCCAACGCCAAATCAGTCTCCAGCTGCCGACGCTCCGCAGCCGTTTTCGCCGATTCGATCGCCGCTTCAATCTCCGCGATCCGCTCCAGGGCCAAATCCTGTTGATGGTTCCACTGCGTGATGGCACTGCGAGTGGCCAGCACCAGCCCCACGACGACGACGGTTGCGATCAGCACTCGCGCAACGCGCTTGACGGTCGAACTCATTCGGCTTCCGGATATCGGATCGATTCCTTCCGCAACCGAACCTTCCATTTCTTGACCACCTCTTCGCGACGACTGGCAACTTCCTCTTCAGGTTTGAAGAACAGTGTCGTGCCACTGATGTCACGCAAGTGCTCCGACGCCAAGACTCGAACGGGCATCGACGGCGATTCCAGATCGGCCACCAATTCCGCGTCTCCACCGGTTTCCAACTGATCTTGCGAGTACCCGGTCAGCAGGCGAAACAACGTGTCGCCATCGGCGTTGTCCATCGCCGCGTTCTGCCCCGCAATCGCCGTCCTGACCGCTGCAGCGTCGACAATGCTGCGGTCCATCATCTGGCGAACCGCATCCAAGTGAGAGGACCAGTAAAGACGCTGCTTGGGATCGCTAAACAAGCCATCCACACCGAAGTACGCCGACGCATCACCCAACGCCAGCATCGTCTTGCCGGCAAGCGCCGCGACTTCATTGCGACGAAATCCCAAGGCAACACGCAATGACAGCAGCAGCGAATCGGATCCGTCACCGCGGATCAACTCCAGCAAATCACTTGCCGCTTCCGATTCCAACGATCCCGTGTCCACTTCCGGATCAATCCAAGACGGCAACTGTGGCGGTTGAGTCACCGCATTCTCGCCAGAATCCGATTCATTCAGCTTCAAAACAACCTGCGAACCGGCTGGAATCTCCACCGCGTCGCCATGACCGCTGGCCGAAAAATTGCCCGCGACGCTGGTCAGCACCACCACGGTCTGATGGTTCTGGGCCACCATCGGGTCGGCCCCCAACTGACGACGATGCGAGACTTCAAATGCCAGCACGGCCTGGCCCGTTTCTGTCTGAACAACAATCGTGGTCTCGCCGACCGTCATCGCGACACTGTTTCCGGGTTTGGGCAATTCAACCGTGCCCCGGCCATAACGAATCTCCATGTTCACCGTCGCCTGGCCCGATTCCCAACGAACTTCGGTTGGTCCGACCAACGTGCTGGTCAGCGAATCCTCTCCGGCCAGCTGAAAACTGGCGCGATACTCGGGGCCACAAACCGTCACGCTGCCGGGGGTGACGGTGGAGTCGGGCGCCAACAGCGTCCAGTTCGATTCCCCTTGCCGCTTGGCGACTAACGCATTCTCGGAAACCAATTTTGCCAGCGCCAATTCCGAAGCGGCGGCGTCATCCGCGGTCGGGTCAGCCGCACTGTCCATCTCGGGCGTTTTCGTCTCCGGATCGGTATCGCGTGGCGTCTTCGTATCGGGCAACGAAGCGATCCGTTCCTCGCTCACCCCAGGCGGCAGCGGAGGCGCGTCGGAGTCTTCCATCACGACTTCGGCGTTCCCGACCAGCGGATCGGGGATGTCGGGTGTGGGCGATGGATCGGTCAATCGATCGGGCGTCGTTGGCAACGGCGGTGCATCGGAATCCTCCATCGGTTCCGCCGTCTCGGTGGTGGCCGTCTCGCCGGTGGCGGGAACCTCCACCAAGTCGGCCGCCGAATCAGGTTCCGGCGGCGCCTCGTCGCTCCCCGGCACAGGCGGCTGTATCGCGACCGGTTCCGGCGCCGGCAACATCTCCGGATCGATCGCCATCGGATCGTCCGCCTCGTCGTCTGCATCTGCGTCCGCTTCAGCCGTTTTCGAATCTCCGGCTTTCGCTTCACCGGTTTTCGCTTCACCGGCTCCGGCGTTCGACGCGGGCACATCACTGTCGGATTGGGAGACCGTGGACTCGGCATCGGACTGCGCGAGTTTTTGCGGTCCCAGCAGCGGCGTGAAAATTTTGCTGATGGCAAACAACAAGATCGCGACCAGCGCGAGCGTGACCAGCCACGGGGTGATCCGCGACGTGCGCACTTCTCCGTCGTAGAAATCGGAACGTTCCAATTGTTTCAGTGGCCGATCGCCGGCGAGCGGCTCGGCATCGTCCAATGCGGTCCCGGCCTCGGCAAATTGATGGGATTGTTCACGCAGTTTTGTCGCCGCCTGGAACACCCCACTATCGCTCACTCCGACCGGTTGGACGTCATGCGGCGGTGTCGCTCGGGGATCGGCGATCGGCTGCGACGATGCATCGGGAAACGCTCCGACGGCCGCGTCGTCCGGCGTTTCTGCGGACGGCAGCGCGGCCGCCCGGTCATCGGCGTCGCTGAGATCGATGCCCGAATAACGGGGACCGATTTCGCCGGCGATCGCCGGTGAAGGGGTTCCGCCGGTCGACGGCGACAGATCCGTCGCGACGACGTTACCGTCGGCGTCGACCATCCCGATCACACGCTCGCGCAACCGGTCCGACACTGCGGCCGGTCGCCCCAACACCATCGTCAAGATCTGGTGACAGGCCGCCGCCTCGGCAAGATGCGGCAGCGATTCCAGGCAGGCCTTTTCGATTTCAGCAATCTGCTCCGGCGGCAGTGTGCTGTCCAAAAAGTTGCTCATCATGTTGGGCTCCTCGATCGGGTGCACCGAATCGGGAGCGGGAGCGGATAACGATGGGTCGGCCACGGAGCGGCGGATCCGCTGAACCAGTTGCGTGGCGAACCCGCTCTGTTCGACCTTTTGCCGCAGAATTTCCGCCTCCTGGGGCTCAAGCGTGTTATCCAAGTAGGCCAGCAACGTTCGCAGCGTCAGTCGCATCGTTCGTCTCATCACTAAACAGAGTCGGGGGAAGTCACTCAGTTAGTGGCGCGCGACGCGTTGATCCGTGCAAAAAAAGCAGTTTTCTGGGAAAGACTTCGCAGAATCCGCGACGTCGCGGGGCCCGGCACGGTGGGTCACGCTGTGCTTGAGAACGGCATGCACAGCATGCCCTACGAGAGCCAATGACAATGGCATGCACAGCATGCCCGACGAGAGCCAGCTCGGTTGTTGTTTACGCCAGCACGTTGGTGATCGGCACGTTGGTGGCCAGGGCCGTGATCAGGATCAGCAACAGGATCCCCAGCCAAATCATGACGGCGACCGAGGTCATCACCCAGAATTGGTTCAACGTCCGCGCGGCCATCAAGGCGGCGATTGCCGAGGACGACTGGGCGGCGGCTTTCAGTTTGACCGCCGACTGCACCGCCATCACGCCTGCGATCGCGGCCACACCGCTGAGCGAAATCCGGATCGCGGCAGACATCGTGTCGGATTTCAGCTTCCTGCCACCCTGATTGAGGGCCACGATTTGGCCGACCATAAAGATCGCGGCGATGATCAGCAGACTGACGCCGAAGGCCAGGATCAGGGCGTGGTGTTTGGCCAACTCGGTCGACAACGCACCGCCATCGGACGGGGGCGTCTCGCTGGTGACGTGTGACACGATCGTCTGACCACCGCCGGCAGGGGCACCGCCGAACAATTCCGGAATCACTTCGGCAGCCGGTTTCCACGTGTCCATGCCGTTCTTCCAAACCAACGAATCCTTCTTGAGGATCTTCGCCTCGCTGTAGAGGCGCATTTGGTCCATCGAAACCGGGCCCTGTTTTTCACCATTGACGTGAGCGTACCACTGGGCCGTGGCGTTGTCGTTGGAAGCCGGCGCGGTTCCGCCTTCGCCGTGTGAGCCTTCGCTGCCCGGCGGCACGCTCGACGCCGACGCCGCCATGTCGCCGGCCATGCCACCGCTGGCGACCGCTCGGGGAAAGAAGTTTCCGAACTCATCGGCCTTCATCCAACTCAGCCCGTCGCCGGACAACTCATGCATCCGAGTGACCTGGCCCCGACGGACCATGTCCTTGACCTTGTCCGGAGTCAGCGGGCCGATCGTTCGACCGCGGAAACGAATGAAGACACGTTCGATTTGAGTCATGCGATTCAGTTCGGAAACAAGAACAGGGGGCGTCCCGGGACTTGATGCACGGGATTGGGTGTCAATTGAACATGGCCTTGCTGCAATTTTCCGACCGGAAAAATCGACGTCTCCGCATCACCCTCTCGGGAGGCCGCGGCGACATACAACGTGCCGTCATATTCTGGAGTTCCACCGCGAAGATGATACTCGATTTGGCCGCCGGACGATTTGGTCAGAAAACCGACCCACTTGAGCCGCTGGGCGGCAATGGTTTCGTAGTCGGACAAGGGATTGGCCAAACGTCGATAGGCGATGGGCAATTCGGCCGCAATCACCCGCTTGACCTCCGCGTTCAGTTCGGGGTCGGTCGGTCGCGATTGGTGCCACTGTTCACGGACGCTGCTGCGTCGAACCAGTGTCCGCATCGTCAACGGAATCATCTCCTTGAGTTCTTTGCTGCCACGCGTCGCGGCGTCGAGCAGGTAATAGATCAACCATTCTTTGATGACGCCGTCGAGTTCTGGTCGCTTCATCACCTCGCTGACTTGTAACAGAAACGTCAGTTCCCATTTGGTGTCAAACCCGATCGCCTGCTTGGACTTTTGGCTGACGACTTGGGCGATCGATTGATTCGGTTCGTCGATGACCTTCGGCAACGGCCCCTGAAAGGCTCGGTTGCGGACACCGCCGAGCGGATCGGACACGACGTCCACGCCAATACTTCCGGCGCGGGACATGCGGTCGGCGTTTTGTTCGGCAAAGGTCTTGTAGATCAAATGCGACGTCGTGCCGGTGGGGCTTTCGGAATCTGGAATCGGCAGCGTGACCAATTGCGACAGCGGATGTTTGGCGATCAAGCCAAAGGCACCGTCCAGGATGACCCTCCGCCCGACGATCTCTTTCATCGTCTCGGTAAATTGCGGCATGGCCTGCAAGACCGGATTGGGCGAAGCGACCGATTGGATTCTCTCTGCCGACTCGATCAACGCCGCCGCTTCGGTCGACGTCACTCCATTGTTCAACTTGGATTCCAGGTCGCCCAACCACGCATTGATCCGCTCCACATTCAACCAGTGATCCTCTTCATCGATGACGGTACGAAATTCGATGAAGCCGGTGCGTGAGACTGACTGGGTGGAAAAGTCTCGGAGCCGATCGGAGTAGACTTCCAACGAACGGGAGTTGAGCAACGAGTCGATGGCCGCATCGCGTTGCTGGGACACCATGCTTTCGTCCTTGAGACGTTTCAATGTCGAATCGACTTGCGCCCGAAGCGTTTCCTGTTTCGCCCGGGCCGTGTCCGAGGCGAGCGGGAATTGGTTGGGGAGCCGAACGATCGACGAGAGCAACTGCCCGATGGCCTGGCGGTTGCCGGTCGAATCGCCGCGTGAAGACAGTTCGGCGAACTGCCGCTGGAACTCGGCGACCTTTCCGATCATTTCATCGGACTGCCGCATCGCCTCGCCGGCCCGATAAGCCGCCTTGCGTTGACGGAGATCATCGACGCGGGCCTGCTCGCCGGGCGTGGCGGCCAGCTCGTCGAGTTGCGGCAACAGGATCTCGTCGATCAACGCCGGGTCATCGTTGCTGGCCTGGGCGATCAGCTTGTCGAATAATTCTTGCCGTGCGGCCTGTTTCTCAATCGCTTTCTTTGCCGTCGCCTGCATCGCGACCATTTGCGGCATCCGTGCCAAGTCCGGGTCGGAGGCCAGCACCGAGTTGTAGAAGTCCATCGCCGCGTCGTACTGTTCGGCTTCGACAAACCGGGTCATCTGGTCGACGCTTTCTTGTTGTACGGATTGCTTTCCCGAGGATGCGAGGAACATGCCGATGCCGACGATTCCAACCAGAACGACCGCTGCGATCCCGGCTCCGATCAGGATCATTTTGCGTTTGGCTTGCTTGGCCGGCTGATTGGCCAGCTCTTCGACGCGCTGCGTCAGGTCTTCGGGCAACGGCTCACCGAACCGCGATGCCTGATCATAGGCCTTCTTGACCGCTTCGATCGGCGAATCGGACTCCAGCGTCGACTCCAGATTCGCCATCGCCATCTGCCGTTCACTTTCCATCACCGCTTGCCGATCCAAGTCTTCGAGCCACTGCATCGCTGGGGCGACGCTGGATTCCAAATGGCCCGGCACACTGACTTTGTACTTGGCGCGAACCGATTGCCATTGAGATCGCAGCGTTCTGGCGAGCGACTCGTCACGATCTTCAAACGCCGCGTTGATTTGCGGGGCCAAGACACCGAGTTCGGATTCTTGAGATTGACGGACGTGGGCTTCGGCGGCGAAGGCGCATTGATCGATCAACCGCGACGAGGGCGCGACCCGCCAGTTGCCGCTGGTCAACTCTTGGTTCAACTGATACAGGTAACGCGAGTCTTCTTGTTCCAGGGCGTGTTTGAGCTCATGATCGATCTGACTGAGCCGCACCTTTTCCCATTTCTCCACATCGTCATGCCAGACGCCGTTGGCCGAATCCACGCGGGCAATTTGCCGAAGCGTACGCAGACGGACCGCCAACGGCGCTTTGGCGATCGCCAACCGTCGATGCCGTCGCAGCAGTGCGTCCAGCGGCAGACTTTCGATGATCGCTTCATTGATCTGGGCGACGTAGTCCTGATTCAACTTGGGCGGCAGCGGGATCCCCATGAACTGAAGAATTTCGTTCCATTCATCCCATTCGGGAAACTCCAGTTCGGCCGCTGCGTCGAGCGCATTGGGCGTCATTTCAACGCGTTGAATCGCTTCGCTGCGGAGCCCTTTGCGCAGCAACATGACGGCATCGTCGAGTCGCTGATTGACCTCCTGGACTTGTGTCCGGTAGGAATCGGCGAGTACACGCATCTCGTCTTCGGCAATTCCATCGCGTTTTTCGAGAGCGCGTCGGATCTTGTCAACGGTCGTCGGCATGGCAACACTTACCAGGAAAAATGTATGTGAAGCGGAACACGTCGCAGCACGACCGTTTCCGATTCCAGGAATTTCAATTCGGGAACTTCAACCCGATGGCCTTCTGCCAAGACGGCGAAGGCGGCGTGGAGTTCGGCGGCGACTTGGGCGAGCTGACCACAGTCATCGACGATCTGCACCAGTGCCGCCTGTTGGTCTTTCTTCAACGCCTTGTTAGACGACTCGAGCTTGGACCGCAACGACGCTTTTAGTTTGGTTGACGCCTCGGAAAGGTCCACTCCTCCGGCACGGCGAATCAGCGATTCGATCCGAGCCTGGGCTTTTCCCGGGAACAGGTGGCGAAAAAACGCTTCGGTGACCTCTTTTAAATTTGGCGGCAACGCGACGCTCTCCCGCTCAATGGAATCGGCCAAATCCGCGAACCGGGCCAGCTTGACCGCGGCGGTCTGGTACGCCCGACCCTGCTCGCTGAACCATCCGTTTTCGCTGCTAAGATCCAAATCGGCGATCGCGATCAGGTCGCCGGTCTGGCGGCTCCAATAGACCTTCGTCGGACCCAACGGTTCGGGAACCGAGGGCAACTGCTCAACGGTCAGCGTTTGCGCCCGCTCGGTCAATTGCGTGGTCACGACGACCAGTTCCTCGGCCGCCCCCAACGACTGGGGACTGCCGCCCCAAACAACCAGTTTGGTGCGTTTGATGTCGGGAGCGTTGTCCGTATCGTCTGGGATCGGCTTGAGGCGCACGTAGCCCCGCAGCGAAACCGGCCCCGGCAGCGGCGTTTCAACGTCGGGATGCTGGACGGCAAACTCCAGCAGTTGTTTCTTGTCGTAGTGCAGGACCAAGTCGAGGGTCTCGATCGGCACAGGAACCGGCGCCGGAGCGGGTTTTTCTTCTTCGATCGGCGGTGTGATGTCGATCGGCATTTGCGGTGCCGGCGGCGGTCCCGATCCCGGCAGGATGGG